>JALONX010000474.1 GCA_025454695.1 Chloroflexaceae bacterium | reverse complement strand
GCCTTGATAACGCTGCTCCTCGGCACGGTGATTCCGCTCTGGTCGTATGCCATTTTGCGGCGGCTTGGGCGCTTCAGCATCGCCGACTCAGCAGCCCTGGCGGCCCACTATGGCTCGGTCTCCGTTGTCACCTTTATCGCCAGCAAGGGCCTACTCGACCGCTTGCAGGTGCCCTACGAAGGCTTTATGCCCACGCTGGTGGCCCTGCTGGAGGTGCCAGCAATAGTCGTCGCGCTGCTGCTGGCTAGCATGCTGACGGGGAGCAACACCAACTGGCAACGTTCCGTGCGCGAGATCATCACCAGCAAGAGCGTCATCCTGCTGCTGGGTGGACTGGTGGTGGGCCTGCTGAGTGGTCACGAAGGTCTTACGCTGGTGGAGCCATTTTTTGTTGCGCCCTACAATGGCATTCTGGCCCTCTTTCTGCTGGAGATGGGCATGGTCACCGCGCGGCGATTGGGCGATCTGCGACAGGTCGGCGGGTTTCTCGTGGGCTTCGGCCTGCTGATGCCGGTGCTGCATGGTACACTGGCGGTATGGCTGGGCACCCTGGCCGGGCTGTCGTTGGGTGGCAGCACAGTGCTTGGGGCCATGGCCGCCAGCGCTTCCTACATTGCTGCCCCGGCGGCGGTGCGCCTGGCCTTGCCCCAGGCCAACCCCAGCTACTACCTCACCGCCGCCCTTGGCATCACCTTCCCCTTCAACATCACCCTTGGTATCCCGCTCTATTACAGTGTGGCCCGCTGGCTGCATGGTTAAGCATTTGACCGAAGACCGGAGACCGAAGACCGAAGATCGGGGCCAGAGCAATGAATGTAGATGACTCATAACTTGTAACTCGTAATTCGTAATTCGTAACTTGTAACACCTGGTCGTCTTGTCATCTTGTCATCTTGTCATCTTGTCTCTGCGCCTCTGCGTTAACGTGTCCGGTACCTCCGCGGTGAGTTTCAGATAGCGAGTTTGCCCCTTCTCTGCTATAATGCAGGCAGCCCGACACCGCTTTTCAGCAATGCAACCCTGTGACAAATCGTGTGACCGTGACATGTTTGGCACTCGGCCAGAGGAGAGGGATGACCCAGGAATTGCCGCCGCTTGAGACCTTTCTCGATGCGCTGCTTAGCGGCGATAGCCGGGCCTGCCTGACACTCACCACGCCCGCCGTGCAAAGCCCCACCGACCTACGCCGCTTGTACATGGCCCTGTTGCAGCCCGCCCTCTACGAAGTGGGCACGCTGTGGGCCGCACACCGCATTTCAGTCGCCCAGGAACACCTGGCGACGGCAGTTGTGCAACGGCTGATGGCCCAATTTTACCCGCTACTGGCCAGCGTGCCGCGCCACGGCCACCGCGCCCTGCTCACCACCGCCCCCGGCGAGCTGCACGAAATTGGTGCCCGCATGGTGGCCGATTTTCTGGAGTTGGAAGGCTGGACGGTGGCCTACCTGGGGGCCAACGCTCCAGGCAGCGATCTGTGCGATTTTGCGGTGGAATATAAACCGGAACTGATTGGCATTTCGGCGGGCATTGTGTCCAGCCTGCCTCGCGTCGCTGCCGCCATCGAGTCAATTCGTGCAGCGGCTAGCTACCAGCCGATGATTATGGTGGGAGGCCAGGCCTTTTTTCAGAACAGCCCCGACCTGTGGCAACGCCTGGGAGCCGATGCTTACGCCCCCACCGCGGCCCAGGCCGTGCGCGCCCTTTCGGCCCGGAATAGCGATGGAGCGCCATGACAGCGAACACGCCCCAGCTCCACGCTCTGTGGGAACACTATCTGGCCCACACCAGCCATGTGGTGGTGCTCACGCTTGATGAAGCCGGGCGCATTTTAAACGCCAACACCGCATTTCGGCGGCTGCTGAACCTCGCAGATGAGCCGTCGCTGGTGGGCCGCCTCCTCAGCGATTTTCTTGTTTCCGACAGCAAGGCCCTGTGGTATCGCAGCTGGCCCACAGCTGGCCCGGCGGCCCTGCGGCTACACTTTGCCCACGGCGACCAGATGCCCCAGACGTTGGAGTGCCAACTGTTCCCTGACAATGGCCCGGAAATGGGCGACACCAGCTTTGCTCTGGGCGACCGCAGAACCCAGGAACAGGAAACCAGTAGCTCGCTCGGCGTTCAACGCTCGACGTTGGCCGCTGGCGGCTGGCTGGTGGGCGAGGCCGATGTGCGCGAGTTGGTGGAGGTGCAGCATGGCTTTATCCGGCTGATGAACGACCTGACCACGCTAACCCACGAACGTGCCCGCCAGGCCTTTGAACTGGAACAGACCAGAGCAGCCCTGGCGCAGCGCAATGAGGAACTGCACGCCTTTGCCCACATCGTCTCACACGATTTGCAGGCCCCCTTGCGCACCTTCCGCGTCTTCACCCGCCGCCTGCAGGAACGCTACGGCGACGAGTTGGACGGCGAGGGCCGTCGGGCGCTGAGCCTGTTGGGCAGCGCTGCCGAGCGCGTTCAGCGGCAGGTGGCCCATCTGCTGAAGCTGGCCGAAGCCGGGCGGGTGGCCGAACCGCAGCCAAACCTTGACCTGAACCGCCTGTTTGCTGAATTAACCAATGACCTGAGCGGGCTGCTGCTGGAACGGCAGGCCCAGCTGCATGTTGAAGCGCAGCTGCCGACTGTGTGGGGCGACCGCCAGCGCCTGGGCGAGGTGTTTCAGAACCTCATCGTCAACGGCTTGACCTATAATGAGTCGCCGCGCCCCACAGTGTATGTGAGTCTGCGGCAACTGACGATGAACAACATCACCCTGGCTATTCGCGACAACGGCGTGGGCATTGCCCCTGCCGACCAGAGCCGCGTCTGGCAGCCGTTTCAGCGCTCGGCAACGAGCGCCCGCTTCGCCGAAGGCCAGGGCCTGGGGCTGGCCTTTTGCCGCCGGGTGGTGCAGGCCCACGGCGGCCAGCTTGAACTTGAATCAGCACCGGGCCAGGGTACCACCATGCTGGTGATTCTGCCCCGGCTTGCCCCGACCCAGCCCGACCAACCTGCGAAACCAGCGCCCTACCGTGCTCTAGAGGAGCGCCTTTGATGAAGATTCTCGCCCGCCTCCTGGTTATTGAAGATGACCCCCTTGACCGTGCCTTGATTCTGGATCAGCTGGCTGCGGCAACCTACCTGCATGTAGATGTGGCGCTGGCCGAAAGCCAGGCGCAGGCCCTGGAAGCCCTGGCTAACCGCACCTTCGACCTGGTGCTGCTCGATTATCGCCTGCCCGATGGCACTGCCGAGCCGATTTTGAACTATCTCTATCCGCGGGATGCCGAGGGCGAGTTGCTTGAGTCCACCTCTGCCGCCATGCCGCCCGATGTGCTGATGCTCAGTGCGGTAGACGATCTCCACATCACCACCCGCACCATGCGCTCCGGCGCACTCGACTTTCTGAGCAAACGGGCGCTGGAATCGGAAGAGATGGCACGGGCCGTGCAAGCAGCCCTGTTGGGCCGCGCCCACCGGGCCGAACGGTATCAGCGCCGCATGGTGGAGGTGCAGCTCGCCGAATGCCACGAACTGATGCAGCAAAAGGGTGTGCCCACGCTACGGCCCTTCAGTGGCGAGCTTAGCGACGAGCAGGCAACAACCCTGCGCGGCATCTACCGTGATTTTCTGCGCATCAGTATTTTTAACGAAGACCGGGGCAATGCTGCCGATAGCCTTATTCAGTATGTCCATCAGCAGCGCATTGATGTGATTCATCTTATCCGTTTGCACACGACGATGGTGGAAGAACTGGTGAGCCAGGAACCGATGATGGCGCAACGGGCGCTGACCAAAGGGCGGCTGGCCCTTATTCGTGCGCTGCTAGCCCTGGTGCAGAAGTACCAGGCAGCCTGAAACTCTATGACTGAATCACTCAGTCCTGCATTTGATCCCGATATGTCGCTTTCCGAACTGGCCCGTACCCATGTGGCCCCGTTTCAGCTGCGGCTGTTTGTCTGCGGCCAGACGGCTAATTCCTTGCATGCCATTCATAATCTGAACCTGCTGCTGGAAGAGCGTCTGGCTGGTCAGTATATGCTTGACATCATAGATGTGCTTCAGCAGCCCGCCCTGGCTGAAGAAGAGCGCATTCTGGCCACTCCCACCCTCATCCGCGTCGCGCCGCCGCCCGTTCGGCGCATCATCGGCGATCTGAGTAACCGCGAGCGGGTGCTGCTTGGGCTGGGGCTGCACCATCAGCTCCCAGATGAAAGCACGTTTCGCCCCTAGTGATGCTATCAGGAAGATATTTATGACTGAACCAGGCAACCGAACGCAGGCAGTTCCCACTGGCATAGATGGCTTTGACCATATTGCCCATGGCGGCTTGCCCGCCCAACGCACCACCCTGGTGTGCGGTACCACCGGCTCGGGCAAAACCATTTTTGCTGCCGAATTTCTCTGGCGCGGCATCACCCAGTTTGGCATGCCTGGTGTCTTTATCACCTTTGAGGAAACCCCCGACGACATTATTACCAACGTTGCCAGCCTTGGGTGGGATCTGGAAAGCTGCGTCAAAAATGGCACGCTGACCTTTGTAGATGCCTCGCCCCGCCCCGACGACACGGTGGAAGCAGGCAGCTACGACCTGGGTGCGCTGCGTGCCCGCGTCACCTACGCCATTGCGAGCGTGGGGGCCGGGCGCGTGGTGGTGGACTCAATCTCGGCGCTGTTTCCCCAGTATAGCGACACTGCGATGATCCGGCGCGAACTCCACCGGCTTTCGTCTATGCTAAAAGAGCTAGGCTGCACTGTGATGATGACCGCCGAACGGCTGGAGGAGTATGGCGCAATCTCGCGTTTTGGGGTGGAAGAGTTTGTCACCGACAATGTGATTATACTGCGCAACTTGCTGGAGCGGGGGCGGCGGCGGCGCTCGGCGGAGGTGCTGAAGTTTCGCGGTGCGCTGCATGAAAAGGGCGAATACCCCTTCACCATCTCCAGCGGCGGGCTGAAGTTCTTCCCCCTTTCGGCGATTGAACTGACCCAGAAATCATCAAACGTGCGCATCAGTTCTGGCAACACCCAGATTGACGACATGTGCGGCGGCGGCTTTTTCCGCGACTCGGTGATTCTGGTGAGCGGGGCCACTGGCACGGGCAAAACCTTGATGGTGACGAAGTTTCTGGAGGCCGGGGCGCAGGCGGGCGAGCGCTGCCTGCTGTTTGCGTTTGAAGAAAGCCGTGAACAGCTGTTGCGCAATGGCACCTCGTGGGGCACCGACCTGGAGCATTACGAGCAGCAGAGTCTGATCAAGATTGTCTGCCAGTATCCCGAGTCGCGTGGTCTGGAAGACCACCTTGTGCTGATTGAGCAGATGATCCGCGAGTTTAAGCCCAACCGCGTCGCGATTGACTCGCTGACAGCCCTGGAGCGAGGGGTGAGCGAAAAGGCCTTTCGCGAGTTCGTGATCGCCCTTACCGCCTACCTCAAGCGTGACCAGATCACCGGGTTGTTTACCAACACTACCGACGT
>JALONX010000473.1 GCA_025454695.1 Chloroflexaceae bacterium | reverse complement strand
GGATTGGGCTGCGCGGATCGCAGTTAGCGACCTTCTGGAAGCAGCCCTGCGTCGTACTCCACCGCCAAAGCTGCCGACAGATGACGACTCCCAGCAGATGCGCCTGGATATTTGAACCAACTGAACTGCTACCGCAGGGCTACAACATAGCTCGGCCCGCCACGGTGAGTCGAGTACCGTGGCGGGCCGGTGTAACACATCGGCGATTACCATCAAGCAGAGCAAGCGTGTCTGAGTACCACCGTCATCGCCAAAAGAATCACATCACTCAACGGTTACGCTCTTCGCCAGGTTACGGGGCTGGTCAACATCAGCGCCGCGCCGTAGCGCCACATGGTAGGCGAAGAGTTGCAGCGGCACCACCGTCAGCACCGGCGTCAGCAGCGGACTCGTGGCTGGGATGAAGATGGTGTGGTCGGCCTTGGTGGGCAACACCGTGTCACCAACGGTGGCGATGGCGATGACCTGGCCGCCCCTGGCCTTCACCTGTTCCACATTGCTCAGCATCTTCTCGTAGATACCGTCCTGCGGCGCGATGCAGACCACCGGCAGCGTATCGTCAATCAGGGCCACCGGGCCGTGTTTCATTTCGCCCGCCGGGTAACCCTCGGCGTGGATGTAGCTGATCTCCTTCAGCTTCAGTGCCCCTTCCAGCGCAATCGGGTAGTTGATCTGCCGCCCCAGGTAGAGCGCGTTGGTCGCGTGGTGAAAGCGTTCGGCCAGTTGCTCACACTGCTGAGCGCTGCTTTCCAGAACTTCGGCCACTTTTCCGGGTAGTTCCACCAGATGTTGCAAATGTTCGCGCACCTGGGCCTGCGTCAGCGTGCCCCGCGCCGCCGCCAGCCGCAGCCCCAACAGATAGGCCGCCACCAGCATGGAGGTGAAGGCCTTGGTTGAAGCCACGCCGATCTCCGGCCCGGCATGCAGGTAGAGCGGCCCGCCATCGGCCACGCGGGCGGCCTGGCTGCCAATGGCGTTGACAATTGCAACGGCGGGCACGCCCTGGGTGCGGGCCTCTTCCATCGCCGCCAGGGTATCTACCGTTTCGCCACTCTGCGAAATCGCCAGCAGCAGGGCATCCTTGCCTAGCACCGGGTTGCGGTAGCGGAACTCGCTGGCGTAATCCACCTCCACGCGCACGCGGGCCAGCTGTTCGATGACGAATTTGGCCACCAGCCCGGCGTGCCAGGCCGTGCCACATGCCACCGCGTAGATACGCTCCACCTTGCGCAGGGCTGCATCGTCCAGCGTCAGGTCATCCAGGTAAACCTCGCCCCGCTCCACGTCAATCCGCCCGCGCAGAATGTCGGTCAGTGCCCGCGGCTGCTCAAAAATCTCCTTCTGCATGAAGTGCTTGTAGTCGCCCTTGGCTGCCGCCACCGGATCCCAGGGTACGCTGATGGGCGCACGCTGCACGGCAGCCCCGGCCAGCGTGGTGATCTGCACGCCGTCCGCCGTCACCACCGCCAGCTCGCGGTCTTCCAGAAAGATGATGTCGCGGGTGTAGTCGAGAATGGCGGGCATGTCGGAGGCAATAAACATCTCGCCCTCACCCACGCCAATGGCCACGCCACCGGCGTTGCCCAGGCGGGCCGCCACCAGCCGCCCCGGCTCGCGCACGCAGAAGGCCACCACGGCGTTGCCGCCCCGCAACTGGCCCATGGTCTGCCGCACCGCCGCTTCAAGCGAGCCGGTCTGGTGGTAGGCCAGGCCAACCATGTGGGCAATCACTTCGGTGTCGGTCTGCGAGTGGAACTGCACGCCCTGTTCAAGCAGGCGGCCCTTTAGCTCAAGGTAATTTTCCACAATCCCGTTTTGAATAACCACAATCTCGCCGCTGGTGTCGCGGTGGGGGTGCGCATTCACTTCGGTGACGCCGCCGTGGGTGGCCCAGCGGGTGTGGCCCATGCCGATGTTGCCGCTTGCCGGGGTTTCGCGCAAGCGGGCCACCAGGTTGCTCAGTTTGCCCACGCTGCGGCGCAGTTGCAGCCCCGCCCCCGGCGCAAAAATGGCAATCCCCGCCGAGTCATAGCCCCGATACTCAAGCCGCTGCAAGCCACCAACCACCACCTCGGTTGCCTCACGCGGGCCGATATAGCCAACAATTCCACACATGTATGTACTCCTAGTTATGAGTTACGAGTTACGAGTATCTAGCGATTGACGATTACTCGATTGACGATTGCTTCTCCATGAATGGATTACGCAGTACGCAGTACGTTTCACGTTTCACGTTTCACGTTCCACGTTTCACGGATTACGCAGTACGCCCACCCCATCCCCAACATGCACAATGCCCTCCCGCAGCACGCGGGCATAGAGCCGACTTTCGCCGGGGTGCAGCTTCTGGCTGATGCGGGAGAAATCGCCGTTGCAAAAGGACGCAGCGATGTTTTTGCAGGGCGTCACGTAGCTGGTGATCTCCAGCTCCACCGCCGCACCAAGCCGCAGGTGCGTGCCAGGCACCAGGGCGGGCCAATCAAGCCCGCTCAGGGTGAGGTTTTCGCCGGTGCTGCCCGGTGCGATGGGATGCCCTTCCGACTGCAAGGTGGCGATGATTTCCAGACTGTAGAGCGACACGGCCCGCAGCGGCCCGCCATGAAATTTGCGGTTGCGCTGCCGGTCGCCGCCGACGCCTTCCGTTCCGAGAAATGCCGAGGGCACCGCGTGTTTGGGCACGCCGCCCGCCGGGTTGACGTTGATTGATTCGATTTTTGGCATACAGAACCAGAGGGAGCGCACGCGGGGAATGACCCGCCGCTACCTGCGCTTCCCGCTATGATGAAGCCCGAAGCAAGTTCTGGTTTGAATGGGGAAAAGGGGTAGCACAGCCAGATGAAGCGAGCAACAAGCGTTGCTTGCACCATCATGCCTGGCTATAGGGGTTGGCTCACTGCGTGCCGCCTGTCCTGGCCCGTCGCCGGGAGGCTTTGTGCGGGAAACGCTTGCAGACGGTGGCCATACGCCTGGGAGGCATCCGCTGATCTCTCGATGTTCCGATTTGCGGTTTGACAATAGCAATGTTCCGATATGATGACTACTTCATCAAATCGTCAATCGAGTAATCGTCAATCGTCAATCGTTAGCCCTGCCCTGCGGCAAGGAACCTCCACCTCGTCAACTTCGGCTGGCTGGCCGAAGCCCATGCGCTTGCGGTGTAAACTTCTGGCGAATTCCTCCTTGTCGCCTTCCCCCGGCGACGGCTTGCTGAATGTTTTGGGAGTATAGCATAGGCTGGGCGGTTTGAGAAGGGGCCATGTATGGCCGTTCACGGTACGATGGGCGCAGCGCCCCGCTTGAGCCTGTGCATGCCAATGGCTGGTTAATCTGGTTGGTGGGCGCAGCCCCCCTTTATGTGCAGAGAGGAGGAAAGACGAACGGGGCAGGGCTTGCGCCCCGCCCCGCCGCTCACAATTACGGCAGCACCGGGAGCCACAAAATGGGCGACGCAAAATCCACCCCGCTGGCAAGCTGCTCGGTGGGCACGCTGCCGGGTCGCCAGCGCCAGAGTTCACCGGGCTTTTCCTCGGTATAGACCAGGTCGCCAGGAGCGGTGTTCGCATTCCAGCCGTCGGGCAGGGTAATCGCCAGCGCGTTGCCTTCGGGTGCCCATGCGGCCCCCGTCACCCGCGTGAGTCGATCAATGCGGGTGGCGATGGTGGGGCGGGAGCCTTCTGGAAGGATGACTTCGCCGGGTTGGCCCAGTTGCAGCACCTGCACGCTCCAGAGTTCGTAGCCGCTGGTGCCACGGGCATCGCTGAAATTATGCTCCACCACTGCCACACGCCCGCTATCGGGGGCAAACATGGGCGGTAGCATCCAGCCCGCACCGCTGCCGAGCAGCTGGCCCTTACCCTCTAGCGAGCCGCCCATTTCGGTGAAGCCAATGTCCACCAGGGCCTGGTAGCCCACAAAACGCTGGTAAGCTAGCTGCTTGCCATCGGGCGAGAAGGCCGGGGCATACACCAGCCGCCCGTTGTTCTCGCCCAGGTTGGCCGTGGCGAAGTTCCAGCCATTCTGACCCTGGCGGTTCACCAGGCGCACCGCGTTGTTGATGCCGCCTGCTGGCACGTCGGTTTCGGTCGCCCCAGCCGGGGTGACAAAAGCAACCCGCCTGCCATCGGGCGAAAAGGCCGGGTCGCAGCCCTTCCCAAGGCTGATTGACGCACCATCAGCAATGGTGACCAGCCGCACTTCGCCCCTACTGCACCATGTCGTCCAATCCTGCCATGTGCGGGGCTTCTCGGCAGCACTGCCCAGAACCACAAAGGCCAGGGCGCTGCCGTCGTTAGCCAGGGCCAGGCCACCTTCAGGCTGGCTGTTGCTGGTGAGTTGGCGCAGCCCGCTGCCGTCGCGGTTGGCAAGCCAGATTTCGGCGGTGTTGCCCACCCCCCGCACCATGGCCAGGGTGCGCCCGTCCCGCGTCGCGGTGAAGTCGCGCACCTCAGGGGCAATGGTGCGCTCCTGGCGCGTCGCCGGGTTGAGCGCAACGAGCGCCCCGCCCTTGAGATAGAGAATCTCGCTGCCGCCCGGCTGGCCGGTGGGCTGGGTTGGCCCGGTAGTGGGTGGAACGGCGGTTGGGGGCACCGCTGTCGGCGGCACTGCCGTGGCGGGGGCGGCGGTAGGCGGCACTGCGGTTGCTGGCGCGGCGGTGGCCGCCGCCGTGGGTGCCGTGGTGGGGGCCGCGGTGGCCGCCGCCGTGGGCGGCGCGGCGGTGGGCGGCGCGGCAGTCGGGGGCAGCGTTGGGCTGGTTCCGCCACAGGCGCTCAACGTCAAAAGGCATGTTGCCAGCAGCAGGCCAACAACCCCAGACTGAAAACCAGGTAATCTGTACAACATAGTTACTCCTGAACACTGGTTGAATCAGCGCTTATAAATATTAAAAACTAAATCCGGGATAGCCCGCGCAGGCGGGCTTCGCATCGCCAAGCCGAGACCTTTAGGGCCACGGCCAGAGCGTAGACCCGTTTTAATTGGTAAAGCTCATTAACGCCAACATAGAGTAAAACGTCAGCAGCGCACGTTTGGTGTCATCATGTAAATAAGTCCTCTCGCAAAGGCGGTGTTCTATGAGAATTATGGGGGAGAGCGACGTTTTCGGCAATCTCGTATCCTTGCAGCAACGTTACGCTTGTATAGCTCATTCTTATGACTGATTGCTTTTGTGCTAAATTTCACATACCATAGATGCATGGTATAGTTTGAACAGACCCGCGTGGCATACACACTTGCCCTGCCCGTCGTTCCCACAAGTGAGAGCAACACCATGACTGCACAGCCCGAACGAAGCGAGACAGCAGGCCCGGCCACCAACGGCGTGGCGGTGCATGAACCGGCGGCAACGGCGCTGCCTGGCACGAACGATGTTCCCCAGCCACCAGCGCCCAGGTGCTGGGGCAGCAGGAAGTGGATGTGCTGCTGATTGACCGCAACAACTACCACGGCTTCTGGCCGCTGCTCTACCAGGTGGCCACGGCGGGCCTGGAGCCGGAGGCGATTGCCTACCCGGTGCGGGCGATTGTGCGCAAATTCCGCAACGTCGGCTTCCAGATGGGCGAGGTGAAACATGTGGACTTTCAGAATCGTCTGGTCTACGTGGACAACTACAGCATCCCGTATGACTACCTGATACTGGCGGCGGGCAGCGCCAACAACTACTTTGGCAACAACGCCCTGGCCGAACACACCTATGGCCTTAAAGACATTGACGAGGCCGAAAACCTGCGCAACCGTGTCCTCTCATCATTCGAGCGGGCGATTGTGGAGCGCGACCCGCAGCGGCGCAAGCAGCTGTTAACCCTGGCGGTGGTGGGCGGCGGGCCGACCGGGGTGGAGCTGGCCGGGGCCTTTGTGGAGCTGATTCAACATGTGCTGCGCCACGATTATCCACAGATCAACGTCCACGATACAAAGGTGGTGTTGATCGAAGCCACTGACAAAATTTTGGCCGCCTTCCCCGAACAGCTGCGGCGCAACGCTCTGAAGCGGCTGCAACGCATGGGGGTGGACGTGCGTTTGAACACCGCCGTGGCCTCGGTGGAAAAAGAGCGGGTGCATTTTAAGGACGGCACCAGCCTGGAAACCAACACGGTGGTCTGGGCTGCCGGGGTGCGTGCGGCAAACCTGGCCGACACGCTGGGCGTGGCCCAGGCCCGTGGGGCGCGGGTGAAGGTGAAGCTCAGCCTGAACCTGGCCGAATACCCGAATGTGTTTGTGGTGGGCGACATGGCCTACCTGGAAGGCTACCAGAAGCCCGACCAGGCATACCCGATGGTGGCCCAGGTGGCAATTCAGCAGGGCAAAGCCGCCGCCCACAACATTCTGAACCATGTGCGCAACCGCTCGCTGCAACCCTTCCGCTACTTCGACTTCGGCAGCATGGCCACTATCGGGCGGCGCTCGGCGGTCTTCGACGCTTTTGGCATTCGCCTGACGGGCGTGATTGCATGGCTGGGCTGGCTCTTCATCCATCTCATGTACCTGGTTGGCTTCCGTAATCGGGTGATTGTGCTGATCAACTG
>JALONX010000472.1 GCA_025454695.1 Chloroflexaceae bacterium | reverse complement strand
CCCTCAAACAGCAGCACCTGCTCGTTGGTGAGATAGCTAATGCGCCGCTCGGCCTGGAGCGATTCCCATCCGAGCGGCGTGAGGGCGAGCCGCCCATTGCATACACTGATCTGGCCTCTGGTGGTGAGCATGGTGACAACGATAGTGGTTAGCCCCGAGTCGAGTTGGAAAAAAGCCTGAAGCTCATCAACCGTTTGTAGGCCAGCCGCACCAACGCCCCGCACAAAAAAGAGTTCCAGGTCTTCAAACGCTTCAGCCTGGCGCTCGTAGGTTTGTACACGGACACGAAAGATAGGAAACAGCGTCTTCCAGAGGCGCTCGGGAATAAAGTCGCTGCGGTCGGCCAGTTTCCACAGCACCCGCTGCATGTTGGGAAAGCGCGGTTCGCGGATGAGACTCATCGTTGCCCCTTTCGTAGCTCGGCCTCAACATCTGGCACCGTCAACACACGCCCATGGTGTTGGAGGTAGTGCCAGAGGCTATGGGCAAAGCGGCGGAAGTTGTCATCCCTGGCACCACAGAGCGTTTCACGGTCACCGAGCAAGACCAGCTGCCGCCGGGCGCGGGTCATGGTCACATTCAGGCGGCGTAGCTCCTTCAGGAAGCCAATGTTACCCCCACGGTTGCTGCGGGTAAAGCCAAACAGGATAATGTCGCGTTCGTTGCCCTGAAACGAGTCGACCGTGGCTACAATCTCTTCGGGCTGCCTGATATGCTGTTTGCGTAGCTCTTCCTTCACCAACTCCACCTGCTTTTTGTAGGGCACAATAATGCCCAGAGGCTGTTCATACGCCTGACCCGGCTGGCCCGGCTGCCGCAGGTAGAAGGCCGCTAGCCGCGCTAGCAACTTGGCTTCGCCGGGGTTGCTGTAACCGGCCTGCTCGCCCTGGTCGTCGTTCGCGCTGGTGATCATTTCGCGGTAGGCGGGCTGCTGCTCGGTGTCAATCATGCAAAAGCTCGTTTGAAAGGGCAGCCCGCCTGGGTCGGCATTGCCGCTAGGCGAATGGTAATTGCCATCATAAAATTCATCGGCAATGAAGTTGGCGATAGTAGCAGGCATGCGGTGTTGCTCGTTCAGTTGGGCCTTGTGGCTGGCTGGCGCTGGTTCAAACAGTACCTCGAAGATGCTTTTGTTGAGCAAATGTTGCACCGCTTCCGGCTCATCCTCCACCCGTTTGGCCAGTTCCTGATCAACCACGGGCGGTAGCTGAATATGGTCGCCCACCAGAATCGCTTTGCGCCCCCGCACCAGCGGCACCAGCAGATTAAAGACCTGAATCTGGCCGGCTTCGTCAGCAATCACCACATCAAAGGTGAGGTCGCGGATGAGCTGCCTGGTGGCGATGCAAATGCATGTTGCGCCCACCACGTCGGCGTTGCGCACCAGCGTGGCCGCCAGCCCCAGCCGCCGATCAGCAAGAAACGCCCGCCACTCGGCCAGCAGGCTGGCCCGTGCCAGCAGCAGTTCGCGCATTAGGCCCAGCCGCTCCAGGTAGCCGCAGACTGCCGCCGCATCGTTGTTTGGCAGGGCTGGCAGGGGCAGGGGTAGGCCTGCCAGCCGCTGGTGCATGGCAGTCACCCGTTCGCCCATCGGCTGGGCTTGGTAGCCATTGCCAGCGCTCACCTCGTGCAGGCGCTGTTTGGCCTGCCGAATGCTCTTGAAGCTGCGGGCAAGCGTTTGGTAGTGCTGGCAGGCGTTGGTGTACTCGTTGGTGCGGTCGTGCAACTGCTCCAGGGCGGTCTGGGCCTGTTGGCGGGCTTCCTCAGCCTGCTGCAACCGCTGCTGCACCAGGGCGTCGCGGCGGCGACCCAACACCCGCCGCTGCCAGCATGCGCGGGCCAGTGCTTTGCTGGCGGCGTGGGCCTGTCGGCTGTGTTCCTGGGCCAGCAGATGAGCCTGTTGTGTCGCCTCAAGGCGGGCTTGCAAGCTGGGCTGAAACTGCTGCCAGAGCTGCTGTCGCTGTGTTTCAAGCAGGGCCCGCGCTTCGGTTTGAGCTTGTTTTGGCTGAAGCACGCGGCGCACGGCGGTATACAGCTGGCCCATCTCCGGGGCCAGTTCTTCCCACAGCCGGGCGGCTCCTTGCAGTTCATGATGCGTGGCTTCGGTGGCCTGGCATATGCGCTCTTGCATTGTGCGGGCCTGTTCCTCCAGCATCAGTGGCTTAATCGCCGAGGTAATCTTGTCTTCATTGCCAATACGCACGATGCGGGTTTCGGGCAGCCTGTGCTTCAGCCCTTCCAACACATTGTCCACCGCCTTGTTGTTTTGCGAGGTAATCAGCACCTTGCGCCCCTGCTGCCGCAACTCAGCGGCCAGTTGGGTGATAAGCGTGGTTTTGCCCGTGCCCGGCGGCCCCTGCACCAGAAACAGGTCGTCTACATAGGGTGTGTTCCAGGCCACCCGCTGCTGCGCGTCGTTCAGTTTGCGGCTCGTCACCGGAGTTGGTGGGCTGGCGGGCATAGCCGGGGCGGTGTAGGGCTGGTAGCGGTGGTGGGCCAGCACATTGAGCAGGTGGGGGTTGGCAGCTTTGCCGTTCCCAAGGTCTTCAATCGCCTGTTCCTGCACCTTGTATTGCGTATCGTTGAAACTTGGGCCAATGAGACCGACGCTGCCCTTCCCTTGCACATCTACCTGGCGGAAGAACTGCACCACTAACTCTCTGCCCTGCACCTCTTCCACCACCCCCGCCGCCCCGTCGGCCTGCACGGCAGCTGCATCCGCCGCGGCCCACCCCACCTGCACCCGGTCGCCTATGCTGAAGGGCGAGCGACTGGCCAGGGTGAAGCGGTAGGTCGGGCGCACCACGCGGCGGTCGCTGGTGCCGCTGTAGCTGGTGAAGGCCACATGGGGCTGCTGCTGCATGGTGCGCCGCTCCGTTTCACGGTTCAGGTTCACCAGTTTCTGCACCCGTTCTAGAAACAGTTGCTGCCCTGAGTCAAGGGTTTCTTTCTGGATTTCCGTCTCGGCCTGGTGGTGCAGTAGCCCCTTGTAGCCGCTCAGGTCTTGCGTCAGGCGTTCGCGAAAGGCAGTGACCCAGGTGGGCGCAGTTTCACGTATCCACGGCTCGTGATACTGGCCGAAGCGCCACTCCGTCGGTTGCACGGCGATTGACAGCCAGTTGGGCAGGCGATAGAGTTTCTCGTGCGTGTCAATATTGATCAGCAGCAGCGCGAGTGAGTCTTCTTTGTCGCTCACAATGCAACGCAGCAGAAATTGCGGTGTGCAGAAGTAATAGGCTTCCTGCTGCCCATAGGTGTCCGATTTTTCCTGGCGCACCACCACATGCACCTGCGGCATGGTGTTCAGCAGCGCAACAGCGCTGGTTGGGTTGATGTGAATACCCCGCTGGGCCAACTGGTCGTTGATGGAGAGTTTGTTCACCGGCACCAGCTGCAACGGGTGCGCTAGCGTCAGGCAATAGTTGTCGCTCATAGGCTCCACCTCCCGCTGAGAACAAGCCAGGCCAGCAATGCCACCACGCCCACCAGCAGCATACACAGCAGCACCAGGCCCACAGTGGCGGTGCGTTGCGAGCGCCGCACCACGTCGGCGGGCGTGTGGCGCGGCAAGGCGGGCGGCGGCGGCGCGAGGGTCGGCTGAGGCATGCCCTCGTTATACAGTCCATCCAGGGCTTCATCAGGGTCAGCTTCAGGCTGCGCGAGTGGTGCTGCGGCCCCACTGACCCCATCCGCAGCTGCCGCTGGCGTGGCCAGTTCCGGAGACAGGGCGGTGGCAGCGGCAGGCGGCAAGGCCGGGGCGGGGTCTGCGTCGGCTGGGCCGACCGTTGCGCCTGGCACCACCGTGCGGCCCAGGTGCTGCCGCACCGCGTTGAGCTTCGTGCGTACTGTGGCGATGGCGGGCCGATGGTCGGGATGCTGGGCCAGCATCTGCACCAATAGTTCATCCAATTCTGGCGGCACAGCGCTGTTGAGCATGCTGGGCGGCTTGAGCGCCACGCCAGGCACGACGCGGGGCGGGCCGCCGGTAAGCGCATGGTAGAGCACCGCTGCCAGGCCATAAATATCGCTTTTCATTCCTGGCATGAGCAGTTCGGCTGGCTTCACCTCTTGCTGTTCCGGGGCGCGGTAGCCCCTGGTGCCCTCCTCGCCCACGGCTGGGCGCAGCGCTGCCAGCCCCAGGTCAATCAGCCGGGCATGGTTACGGGTGTCAATGATAATGTTGGCGGGTGTTACATCGCGGTGGGCAACTTTCTGGCTATGAAAGACGCCGAGTGTGGTGGCAATATCCTCCCCCCAACCGAGGATCTGGCGCATGGTGTGGTTGTCGGGGAGTTGCGGGCTGGCGTCGAGCCGTTTGGCCCAGGTGTCGCCCGCAATATATTCCATGCAGAGCCAGAACTGCCCGTCTGCACCTTCGGCGTCCCACTTGCGCATGGGAATATTGCCCTTATTGTTGCGGATCTGGTTCATCAGTCGGCGCTCTTCGGCAAACATGTCGCGCACCCGGCTCCGTTGGCGTTCGTCCGTCAGCTGGAACCCCTTCAGAATCACGGTGTCCTGCGAACGCTGGTTCCAGCCTTTGTAGACACGGCTGATCAGGCCATAGTCGGGGGCGGCTCGCTCGGCCAGCTTATCCATAAGCTGGTAGTGTTCGCCGTGGATGTCGAGTGTTTCAACCGCCGACACTGCGGGCCTCTTCTAGTGCGTGGTGCAAGGCGGCAATGGTTGGGCGCTGGTCAGCATCAAGCCGCAGGCACTGTTCGATCTGCGCGACGAGTGCGGCGGGCAGGGCCAGATTTGCCGCTACCAGCGCTGTAAACTCGCCTCGCGCCTGGGCTTTTTTGTCGGGATAGGGCAGCATGCCCGTCAGGAGTTCGTAGGCCACCACGCCCCAGGAGTAGACATCGGTGGGTGGGCCGATCTGATCAGGGGTGCCGTTGCGAAGCTCATATGAGGCATAGGCTTGCCATAGGGCTGCTTTCTGTCGGGCATATTCGTGGGTTGTTGCGGCGGCAGGCAGGCGGCTACAATCGAAGTTGAACAGTTGCACCACGCCGCTGCTGGTGACAAACACACTCTCGGGCCGTAGGTCGCGGTAGAGGGCGGTGCGATTACCGTCGCGGTGTGCATGAATATGGGCCAGGCCATCCAGCAACTGGGTGAGGATGGCGAGCCTGGTGGCCAGACTCAGGTTGTCCCGCTCCATGTGCCAACGCAGAAACTGGCCCGCTTCGCGCCGCAACACCACATACACCACCTCACCGCCCGTATCGTCACGCACCAGATATTCGGGAATGCTGCGGTGTCCGCGCAGGTGCCGCAGCGCCACGGCGTCGCGCAGCAGCACCAACTTATCCACATCTCTGGTGCTGCCCGTGGCGAGCATATCGCGCTGGTAAGCTTTGACCCACACGATATCTTGCGTCTCCCGGTCTTCGCCTCGGTAGAGACTCACGCCCGGTTCCTGGGCCACGGCGGGCATGGTCAGCGTGTAAACACCCA
>JALONX010000471.1 GCA_025454695.1 Chloroflexaceae bacterium | reverse complement strand
GATTGGGGCGACATCACCGCCGGCGATTGCGCAACCGACCTGGCCGCCATCTGGATGCTGTTCGCTGATGCGCCAACGCGACGGGCGGCGCTTGCCGCCTATGGCCACCTCTCCGAGGCGACGTTGCAGCGGGCCAGGGGCTGGGCGGTGCTCTTCGGGGCCATGCTGCTCGACTCGGGCCTGGTTGACCACCCCCGCCATGCAGCGATTGGCGAACAAACGTTATGTCGCGTTGCTGAAGATGCGTAGTGTTGCCGATGAAGATACGACAAACAACCGTAGCACGTGGCACGAAGGAGTATTGCCATGCCAAAGCTCAATCTTCCCATACTTGACCAGCTTGCGCAGAGTCGCTCGATTCTGATTGCGGGGATTGGCGGTGGCTTTGACCTGTTCTGCGGCCTGCCGCTCTATTTCCACCTGCGCCAGCGGGGCTACCATGTACATCTGGCCAACTATAGTTTTGCCGATGTCCAATCTTTCGGCGGCGGTATTCGACTCAGCGAGACGCTAGTAGGCGTCAAGGCGGACTATGATCAACCGGTGGTCTACTTCCCTGAACTGCACCTGGCTCGCTGGTTCCAGGCCACCCGCCAGGAGGACTGCACGATCTGGGCCTTTCATAAAACGGGGGTGCGGCCCTTGCGTGAGAACTATCAGCGCCTTCTTGAGCAGCTCCAGATTGACACAATTCTGCTGATTGATGGCGGAGTGGATAGCCTGGCTCGTGGCAACGAAGCCGAGCCGGGTACCTTCATCGAAGACAGTGTTTCCATGGCAGCCCTGGTGGATGTCCCGTCGTCTATCACCAGACTGCTCGTTTGTGTCGGGTTCGGGGCCGAGCGGGAAGTGACTCACGCCCACATGTTGGAAAATATGGCCGACCTGGCCCAACGAGGCGCGTTTCTGGGCGCGTGTGCGCTCACCAGGGCCATGCCCGAATATCAGGCTTATGAAGACGCAGTGCTGATGGCCCACGGGCAACCCTTTCAAGACCCCAGTGTGATCAACGCCTCGGTCATATCAGCCGTGCGGGGCGCGTATGGTGACTACCACCTGACGGAAAAGACTCACGGTAGCCGCCTGTGGATTTCGCCCCTGATGAGTCTCTACTGGTTTTACGATTTTCCCACCGTAGCCGCCCAGCACCTGGTTTTGCCTGCCATCAAGGAGACAACCAGCTTTCAAGAAGCGATACGGGCAGCCCTGACAGCCCGACGCACGTTCACCCTCCGTCGCCCGGACGTGATTCCGCTATAGCTGCGCATCGCCAGCGTATGAATGGACTGGGCCGCTGAGAGGTTGAAGGAGAGGAGGTATTCGACTGAAGGTGCCGCAAAAGGATGTGCTGGATTACGCCTAGTTTTCTGTCCGCAATGCATCGTCCCAAATGGGGAGCGCAACACTGGATTATCACACCCGTTGCTATTCAAATGCAACGTCATGCGTTTGATATACTATGTAAGAAATGAGGAACAGTACCCTGTGAGTGATCCAGCAGTAATACATAAGCTTCAGCTCTCCTTTAATGAGACGCGCGAGTCGCTCTCATGCTCGCAATAATTTCATCGCATGTCTCTTCAGGCGTTCGGCCCTCGGTATATATCGTGGCTGTGGCCAACGCGTGGTTGCACGAGTCCATTACCCAATGCTCAATGTAGTCGTAGCCATCGGGATTCCAATCCCAGCCACGTTCCGTAATACTGCGGGCACGCAGGATTTCAACTGAGCGTTGGAGGTCGGCAGTGGGCAGCAACAAAACAACATTGTTGCATGGCGCAAGTGCATGCTGAACTTGGTTGAACAGCGCATGGTCGGCGAAATGGGAGTGACCCGCACCAAGATCCATAATGCCGTCCGTGTAGTCCCCAATCATGCGTATCGTGGCGTGGGCCAGGGCTGGTTGTAGCTGTCGGTAAAACTGCCCAAACCCCAGTTCCTTGATCAAACGGGCGCTCGTCGCATCGTCGAAGCCAACTTCGGCGTAGTAGCTACCAGCGATTTCATCTAAACACACCACCGGCAGCCCCATACGAGCACCAAGCAGTTCGCTGACGGTCGTCTTGCCAACGCCAATAGGGCCAATCAGGACAAGTTGTGGGTAGGTTCGTTGTTGATTCTCACCCATAGGTTATCTCCGAAAAGAATACCAGGAAGCCTTTAACGCCTGGCAGCAATTGCGAAAGCCGTAGAACGCCTTCCCGCCCTACCCCTCCACCGGAATCAGCGCTTGCATGGCGGCCAGCAGCGGGCGCAGCGCTTCGGGGATGCTGCCGCCGGCGGCGGCGAAGACGTGGAGCCGCCGCCCGTGGCGCAGCAGCAGGTCGTAGGCGTAGGTGTCGGGGGATTGGCTGGGGGCCAGCGGCGGCGACAAGCGCGGCGATCTCCAATTCGGCCCACGTTCGTGTAGCTTACTTCCAGGGTTGTCAAGTATAATGATGCATACAAACAACCAGGAGGTAGGTATGAGCCAGACGTTGACAATCTCCGATACACTTTACACTCGTCTCGAACAAGCGGCACGCGAGCGCGGCCTTGCTACTATTGAACAATTACTTGAAACCTGGCAAACCCTTGATGCAGAACGACAGCGACGGCATCTCATCGTCCAGCAGATCGATCAAATCCGAGAACGGATGCTGACCACGTATGGTGAGATGCCGGATAGCGTGGAGTTGCTGCGTGAGGATCGGTTCCGTGTATGAGTCAGCTTGTGGTGGATAGTAGTGTTGTGGTGAAGTGGTTTGTGGCTGAACCCTACTCCGTCGAAGCTCGGCGCATCCTCTCCGACTACCAGAGCGGAGCGCTCGCCGTCCTTGCGCCTGATTTGATTAACGCTGAAGTCGGCAATATCCTTTGGAAAAAGCATATTTTTCAGGGTATGGACGCCACTGACGCACAACTTATCCTCGCTACATTTCGCACGCTCCCAATTGTGCAAACTCCAACGGCGGTACTGCTCGATAGCGCTTATCGCCTTGCAGTGTTGCATCGGCGAACGGTGTACGACATGCTCTATGTCGCATTAAGCTTGCAGGAAGCCTGTCCATTTGTGACTGCTGACGAGAAGTTAGCCAACGCGATCAACACAGTGATACCAACAACACTGTGGCTTGGCGACTGGCCGTAAATCAAGACCATGGCTGTGCCGAACGCGGCGCTACAGCGGAGCGGACGGTGTGAGGCTTCCCTGAAGCAAAAAACCAGTCAGGCTTTTGCTATTTCGTTAGACATCCCGTACTCCACCCCCCTCACCCCTCCACCGGAATCAGCGCTTGCATGGTGGCCAGCAGCGGGCGCAGCGCTTCGGGGATGCTGCCGTCGGCGGCGGCGAAGACGTGGAGCCGCCGCCCGTGGCGCAGCAGCAGGTCGTAGGCGTAGGTGTCGGGGGATTGGCTGGGGGCCAGCGGCGGCACCTCGGCGGCGACAAGCGCGGCGATCTGCTGGCGGAGTGTTTCCAACGCCGTTGGTTCGAGTTGCTGCACCACACGGCGGCGGCGGGCCTGGTTGCTGCGATAGGCTACCCGCCCATCGTGGTAGACCACCACTTCATGCGAACGAAAGATCAGGCCGCCGCTCTTCCAGAACGCTGCCAGCGCCCCCCGTGGAAAGGTCAACCCGGTGGACTCATCGCCGCCTTCGTCTGGTGCGGCAGGTTTTTTGCGGTGGCTGCTGGGCACGGGCTTGCCCACCTGGAGCTGGCTGTCGCGGGGGCCTGCGCCAAGTTGGCCCAGCGGTATGTCGGACGGCGGTTTGGGGTTCTGCTCATCGCTCATAGCTGCACCGTCTGCAACAGGGCATCGAAGCGCTGGCTGGCCTCCGCGAAGGCGTTCTCCGGCGCGGCCAGCGTCAGGTAGTAGACGTGGCCACTACCCACCACAATGTATTCACGGGCGCGCACCACCACTGGCAGCGAGGCCCGCAGCGGCGTATCAAGTGGCTGCACCACATAGGCATACTCAATCTGGGCGCTCCGTGCGCCACCCACCGTGGCCTCGTTGTTGGCCAGCAAATGGTAGCCGGTGAGCGTTTCCCGCTGGGCAATCCGTCGATCCACGAGCGCCTGCAAGGTGGGTGGGCTGGCCAGGTCAAGCTCGCGGCTCTCCACCGTCAGCGTGGTCTTGAAGGTCGAAGGAGCCTGTGGGTCTTCCACCTTCAGTAGCACATCTTGCAACGCATCAATGCTGGCCCAGGTGGCCGGGTAGGCCATGCGAAAGGACGAGGTGCTGTCCTCAAACGTCTGGGTGAGGCCTTCCACCTGTGTGCGCAGCAGCCAGCCCAACGCTAGCGCCAGCAGCACCACCAGCGCCACTCCCACATCCTTGCGCCCCATCCGTAGACGGTAGACAGTTGTTCCTTCAGGTGTTCGTATCATTAGGGTTAGGGGTTAAGCGTTAGGGGTTAGGGGTTACGTTCATTGTGTGTCATTGAAGTTAACCCCTAACCCGTGTTACTTCCGTGGTGCGGCGCATGAGGAACACCAGCAGGCCAAAGGCCAGCAGGGCCACTACCATGCCGAGCAACAGCGAACGCCAGGGGTTCACGCTCAGGCCGCTCACGCTTACCTCAACATTGAGCCAGCGGAATAGCCCGTTTAACACTGCCGATAGCGTGAGTCCCGCCGGAATCCACCAGATTGGGCGATGGGTGAAGCGGGCCTCGGCCATAAAGTAGCCCAGCAGCCCGCCAAACGAAGCCTGCGCCAGCGCCACCGTCACCACCTGAATGACGCCATACGAGAGCGCCACGCCGCCGTTATCAAGCACATAGCGCAGGTTCAGCAGCGCCGCCGTGCCCAGCCCGGCCACCGTGCCATATACAATCCCGTCCATGCGCTCGTCGAATTCGGGCGTGGTGTAGACCACCATGCGCACCGCCACGTAGACAATCGCCTGCAAGGTAAAGCCGATTATCAAAATCGAGGCCAGCAGCGCAACGGTGCGGTTGAGGCCAGCCCAGGCGTCGAGCTGAAACAGGTCGTTGATCACCGGCAGGCCCACGGCCTGGGTGAGCAGCAGGGCCAGCAGGGCCACGGCGGCGATCTTCGTTTTCGGCTCCGGCTCCAGCCGGTCTTGCTGATAAAAGAAAACCAGCCAGAGTAGCGAGGGCACCAGCGCCATCAGCACGCCAACCACAATCAGCCCCCAGCCGCTGAGCGGGCCAACGAAACTGGCCAGGCCAGCCACCAGGGCACTAAACAGGGCCATGCCGATGATTTGCACCGCGCTGGCCCGCCAGAAGCCGGGGTGCGGTTTGTTCACTTCGGCAAAGTGTCGCCCACAGTAGACCCGTTGCCCCAGCGTGCTGTAGGGCGGCTCCACTGGCTCACCGCAGATGCAACATGGAACGTTGTTTGGCATATTTCCAGAACCAAGAACCGAGAACCAGGAACCAAGAACCAGGAACCAAGAACCAGGAACCGAGAACCAAGCCTGCCCCGAGGCTCCCCTGAGCTTGTCGAAGGGCGAAGCC
>JALONX010000470.1 GCA_025454695.1 Chloroflexaceae bacterium | reverse complement strand
TGGTTCGGTTTTTTTTTTGTGGAGCCTTGATTGGAAATCTCTTTAAAAAGGAGTCAAGACCTATTTCATGTCACGAATGTCGCCTCTTCCCTTGTAAACATTTTTCCCCTCTTCACATCCATAGTCTAGGTGCAGTATGGAATAACCCACAGCAAAAGCCCGTTATTTTGCAGTACGTTCCCGTGAGGACAATGTAGAACAGAAATGTCCCATTAGTTTTTGAAACTATAGAAGTGCGGAAAAATACTGGAAAATTTGCAAAAGGTGGCGTGCATTACAGGATGGGATACGGGTTTGTAAGCATGGGATTCATGGTGTGTATGGTACCTTACAGGAATCAAGGAGGACACAAAAAATAATTCAGCACTGGCACACATCTTTGGTTGAATATTTTCCATCCAGATCACATAGTATTTTATATTTGGGTTGTAATACATGCCTGTTTCTTTGAACAGGTCACAGTCGCAAAGGAGAAGAATCGGCGTCGAGTTATCAAAGATTCAAAGTGCTCATGCCCAATCGGGAAGAGTGGATAGAGTTCCCCGACTATGTGAGCTGGTACGATACCAAGCATCGCCGTTGGCGTTTGGCTCAACCTGGCGTTGAGCCTGGCCACCGTGCTGGCGGGGGCGCTGCTGGCGGGGGCGCTGTTTGGCCGACAAACCATGCTTGCAAGCGCATGGTTGCTGGCACTGCTGCCCTCGTATATCGCCGTCAACGTGATGCTGGTGTACGAGGTGTGGCTGCAACTGCTGCTGGTGCTGGCGCTGCTCCTCGCCCTGCGCCGCCCCTGGCGCTGGCCCACGCTGCTGGCGCTGGCCGGCCTTGCTGCGCTGGCCACGCTGGTGCGGCCCTTCTGGCTCCTGCTGCCAGTCCTTCTCTGGCTGGTTTGCTTACCGCGGAGCACGCGGAGGACGCAGAGAAGTTTTTGGGATTTCTCCGCGCCCTCGGCGGTGAACATGCTTGCAATCCAAACGGCGGCGGTGCTGTTGCTGCTGCCGCTGGTGGTGTTTCAAAGCATGCAGGCGGGTCAGTTTGTGCCCATCTCGGCCAACAGCGGGGTGAACCTGTGGATCGGCAACAGCGCCAATGCCTACGGCGGCTACTTCCTCCCGCCGGACGAGATTTCCGACCCGCGCAACGACCGGCAGGTGCGCGACGAGGTGCTTGCCTATGCCCTGGCCAACCCTGGCCATGTACTCGGACTCATGCCCCACAAGCTGCGTTTTCTGTTCGACCGCGAGTATTTCGAGGGGATTGTTACCACCGGCAGGCTGAGTGAGTCGCAGCTCGGGCTGCTGTTGCACCTGGCCGACGGGAGCTATTTCTTGCTGCTGGGCCTTGCGCTGGCGAGTGTGGCGTTGCTGCTGATGCGGCAGCAGTGGGGGCTGCTTGCGCCGCTGCTGCTCTTCGCCTACAACATCGCCAGCTATGTTCCCTTTTTTGGTGATGCCCGCTTCCGCTGGCCGGTGCAGTTTCTGCTGGTCATCTACGCTGCCGCTTTGCCTGCGTTGTTGCGTAGCTCTCACAAGGGCACAGATTAGCTCTCACAAAGGCACCAAGGCACAAAGTGGCTCTCGCAAAGGCACAAAGTGGCTCTCGCAAAGGCGCAAAGCTCGCAAAGGGATCGCGCATTCACGCTGATTTGCGCCACTCGTCACTCGTCACTCGTCACTCGTCACTCGTCACTCGTCACTCGTCACTCGTCACTCGTCACTCGTCACTCGTCACTCGTCACTCCCCCCGCGTCGGGTCGAGGGCGTCGCGCAGGCCATCGCCGAGCAGGTTGAAGCCCAGCACGGCGAGCGTGATCAGCAGGCCGGGGTAGAGCATGAGTTGGGGCGCACGCTGGAAGAAAGCCCGTCCCTGGTCGAGCATGGCTCCCCATTCGGCGGTGGGCGGTTGTGCCCCCAGGCCGATAAAGCTCAGCCCGGCCAGGGTGAGGATTAGTGCGCCCATCTCCAGCGAGGCCAGCACGATGATGGGGCCAAGGGCGTTGGGCAGCACATGGCGCAACACAATGGCGGGCGGGCGCACACCCAGGGCCACTGCCGCTTCGATGTAGGGCTGTTCGCGGGTGGATAAGACGACGCCCCGCACGATGCGGGCGTAGTCGGCCCAGCCCACCAGCACCACCGCGATGATCGCGTTTGTCAACCCCGGCCCCAACATGCCCACAATGGCCAGCGCCAGCAGCAGTCCTGGAAAGGCCAGCAGCGTGTCTACAATCCGCATCAGCACGCTATCCACCAGCCCGCCCATGTAGCCCGCCAGTGCCCCCACCAGCACGCCGATCAGCACAATCACCACGGTGGCCAGCAGGGTTGCCCCCAACGACAGGCGTGCGCCATAGAGCAAGCGGCTGAGCAGATCGCGGCTGAGGTTGTCGGTGCCGAGGGGGAATTCGGCGCTGGGCGGGGCCAGGCGCTGGCCGCGATGCTGCTGGTTGGGGTTGTGGGGGGCCAGCCAGGGGGCCAGCAGGGCCAGCAGCACCAGGGTGGCCACCAGCACCAGCCCCATGATCGCGCCCCGGTTGCGCAGAAAGCGGCGTAGCACCCGCTGCTGCGGAGGCTGCTCGCTCTGCCCCGAGTGAGGCCGGGCCTGGGGCGTTGGGGCTGGTGCGGTGTCGATCATTGTGTGTCCTCTGTGTCCTCTGTGCCCTCTGTGTCCAACCTACAGCCGAATCCGTGGGTCAATCACCCGGTAGAGCAAATCCACTGCCAGGTTCACCAGCACAAACACCAGGCCCGTAAACAGCACAAAGCCCTGGATCAGCGGGTAGTCGCGGAAGGCGATGGCATCGAGGATGAGCTTGCCCAGGCCGGGCCATGCAAAAATTGTTTCGATGATCACCGCTCCGGCCAGCAGCGCGGCAAAGCGGTTGCCCAGCACCGTGACCACTGGCAGCAGCGCGTTGCGCAGGGCGTGGCGCAGCACCACCAGTCCTTCGCGCAGGCCCTTGGCGCGGGCAGTTCGCACATAGTCTTGCCCTAGCACCTCAAGCAGCGAGGAGCGGATGAGCCGACTCAGGGTGGCGGCCCCGGCCAGCCCCAGGGTGAGGCAGGGCAGCACCAGATGCTGCCATGTGCCCAGCCCCGCCACGGGCAGCCAGCGCAAGCGCACCGCAAACAGTAGGATGAGCAGGTAGGCCAGCCAGAACGAGGGCATGGCCGCCCCCAGCAGGCTAAACAGCCGCGCCAGCAGATCGAAACCACCATTGGGCCGCAAGGCCGACAGCACCCCCAGCGGAAAAGCTAGCGCTACCGAAACGGCCAGCCCGCCCAGGGCCAGCAGCAGCGTCGGCGGGGCATTGCTGGTCAACTCGTGTAGCACCGGCTGCCCGCTGCGAAACGACGCGCCCAGATTGCCCTGGGCCACGCCGCCGAGCCAGCGCAGATAGCGCAGCGGGGCCGGGTCGTTCAGCCCCAACTCCTGACGGAAGCGCTCCAGCGTTTCCGCGTCGCGGGGCTGCTCGCCATAAAGTTGTTGATACAACGCGCCCGCCGGGTCGCCCGGTGCCAGCATGCTGATGACAAAGGCCAGCAGCGAGATGCCAAACAGCACCGGGATCAACGCTAGCAGACGGCGGAGGAAGTAGTTTGTCATATCAGACTGCGTACTCCGTACTGCGGACTGCGTCATCAAACTCGGCTGTCATTGTACGTAGTACGCAGCACGCAGTACGGAGTGGTTACTGTGTGACGCTCACGCCTTCCCAGCGCACATGAATGCGCACCGGATGGGGCGTGAAGTTCTGCACGGTGTCGCTGGCGGCCCAGATGCGCTGAATACCGACCAGCGGAATGTTCACCGCTACTTCCTCTATCGAAATGCGGATGGCTTCGGCGGCGGCAGCCTGGGCTTCGGCCAGGTTCGGCGTGCCGTTGCAGGTGTCCACCGCGTCGTCGTAGCTGTTGATGCCGATGAGCGCCGGGGCGAAGGCCACCTGGTAGTTACCGGGGCTAGGCGAACGCCCATAGTAGAGGTTGAGCAGGAAACATGTGGCTGCCGAGTTCTGGTTGCCAATTTCCAGATAAATATCGCCCTGCTTGTCCTTCAGGCGTTGCTCGTAGGCCGGGTTGTCGGGCGTGGCCACGATTTGCAGGTCAATGCCCACGTCGCGGGCCTGGGCCTGCAACACTTCGGCGGTGCTGCTGTTTTCGGCGGCGCTGGGGAAGCCGTTGATCAGCTCAAGCCGCAGCGGTTTACCGTCCTTTTCGCGGATGCCGTCGCCGTCGCCGTCCACCCAGCCCGCCTCTTCGAGCAACGTTTTCGCCTTTTCGGGATCGTAGCTGAAGCCTTTGATTTTGCTGGCCGATTCGCCCAGCACGCCGGGCGGCACAAAAGTCTGGGTGTTGATGGCAAAGCCGTCGAAGGCGGTGGCCACAATCTCCTCGCGGTTGATGGCGTAGCCCAGGGCCTGCCGCACGGCCAGTTCCTTGCCCAGGGTATACTGGCCTTCGCCACTCAGCATCAGCATCAGGTATTGCGATGCGCTCATTTCGCCCGCTACCACGGTAAACCTGCCCTCGTCTTGCAGCACTTTGGCCGACTCAGGGGCCACGTCGTAGATCACATCTACCTCGCCCGCCTGCAAGGCCAGAATGCGGGCCTGCGGGTCGGGGAAGAAGCGAAACTCGATCCGCTCAACGGCGGCTTTCTGGCCCCAGTAGTCGGGGTTGCGTTCCACCACAATGCGCTGGCCCTTCACATATTCCACCATTTTGAACGGGCCGGTGCCGATCTGCTGCTCGGTGAGATTGACGCCGGGGGCGTGCATGCCGAACTGCGGATGCACTAGCTGGGCGGGCAGGGCAAAGTTGGGCGTGGTCGGCGTGATGTCCACCGTGAAGTCGTCTACAGCCTTTGTCGAGTTTTCGTCAATGCGCAGCTGGTTTGCGCCGGGGCCGTTGGCGTGGCGCTGCATGGTTTCTACCACGGCGGCGGCGGTGAAGGGTGTGCCGTTATGGAACGTCACCCCCTGGCGCAGCTTGAAGCGCCAGGTTTTTGTGTCCGCCAGATATTCCCACGACTCGGCCAGCATGGGCTTGACGTTGAAGTTGGCATCCATCAGCGTCAGCTGGTCGAACACGTTGGTATTGACGGGCGACATGGCAATCGTCACCCGCCCCATGTCAGCCGGGTCGTTGCGGTAGGTGTCGGCGGGAGCGCCAACCCGCAGCACCTTACCAGCCGCAGCCGGGGCCGGGGCGGGCGTAGTGGGCGCGGTGTCGGGCGCGGCAGTGGCATTTGTGGCGGGTGCGGCGGGGGCAGTGGTGGGCTGGGCGGCGGGCGCGGTAGTAGTCTGGCCACCGCACGCCGTCACAACCAGGGCAACAGCGGTAAACAGAACGCAGAGCTTGAGCTTCACAGATTCTCCTTTACAGACCGAGCGACTCATTCCGTGTCCATACGATGATTCCAACCGGGTAGTTGTAGCGATAACGCCAGCCGCTGCCGTTCGGGGTGCAGAACGGAACCAGGGCCTCGCCCAGGCGC
>JALONX010000469.1 GCA_025454695.1 Chloroflexaceae bacterium | reverse complement strand
AAGAACGTGAGGCAGCGGGACGACGAATTTTGCGGGGCGGCTGCTACGCCAACCCGGTGGGCTTTGCCCGCTGCGCCTGCCGCTTTCGCCTGCCGCCCACGGTGCAAAACGAATTTACTGGCTTCCGACTTGCAGTAAGTTTGTGACAGTTAGCAGTTAGCAGTTGGCAGAACCAGAAACCGGACAGTAGTTTCACCATAAAGGCACCAAGAACACAAAGAATCAGGCGCTACAATACGTTGTGTCCTCTGTGCCTTTGTGGTGAAATCCGCTTCTCAGGTCAATCGGCAATCTGCAATCTACAATTGTGGAGGGGGAGATGGCCGTGAAGTACAATCGCTGGTTACGTTCTTATGTTGGCCACCAACGCATCTTTCAGGTGCGGGTGGCTGGCTTCATCCGCGACGACAGCGGCAAAGTGTTGCTCTGCCGCCGGGCCGATGTGATGCTCTGGGATCTGCCCGGTGGCACGATTGAGCTGGATGAAACCCCCGCCACGGGCCTGGTGCGCGAACTGCGCCAGGAAACCGGGCTGATCATCGAGCCAAACCGGCTTATTGGTGTTTATGCGGGGCACGACTTTGAGTGGACATACCCCAACGGCGACCAGGCCCAGATCGTTAGTATGCTGCTAGAAGCCAGAGTGGTTGACGGCACGCTCCACGCCGCCAACCGCGAGAATGTGCAACTTGGCTACTTCCCCCCTGACCGGCTACCCACCCTGCTGCCACGCACCGTGCGCATGGTGCGCGACGCCCTGGAAGGCCGGGCGGAAGCACACTTCGACTAAAAGTAGGAGGGTTGAAGTATGATGTATGAATATCAATGTAGAGCAATGGCACCGCGTCGGTATTCATCCTTCATACTTCATCTTTCATACTTTTCCCTCATCCGACCATGTTCTCCGGGTCGGGCCGTGGGGGCACGGGTAGCTCTTTGAGTCCGGCAGCGATGGCCGCCTCGATGCGACGGCGCAAATCCCACAGCTGCTCAATCTCGTGGTTAATCTCGCGCATACGCGGGTGCTCCTCCTCCGTCACCCGGTCGTCGGCGTACATCTGGCGGCGCTCCTCCTCTAGCCGGTCAATCGCCGCGATCACTTCCTCTAGTTTTACTTTCATTGTGTATCTCCTTCATTTAGGGGTTAGGGGTTAACGGTTAAGGGTTAAAGACAATGGCAACAATGCAAATAACCCCTAACCCCTAACCCTTACTCATTCGTTAAAAATGCTCCGTTACCCGCTCGATACGCATGCGCATGGTGACACGCTGCTGCTTGCGGAACTGGCTTGCAGCCATTTGCTCGCCGCGTTCCTCACCCTCGTAGCGCACCGCCAACCGTAGAATATCGGCCTGGGCAATCTCCTGGTCTTCAATCAACTCCACCGTGCCCGACAGGGCCACATACTGGTAGGCGTCTTCCATGCACAGCGTGATGCGAGGATCGTTGCGCAGGTTGTGATCCTTCACCCGGCCCGTCGCCGTGTTCATCATAATCTCGTCGCCCTGCAACTCATACCACATCACACTCAGGTGGGGCGGGCCATTGGGCTGGTTGGTACCCAACACGGCAAAGCGTCGCTCGCTCAAAAATGCACGGGCCTGCTCACTCATCACTGGAGGCATGTCATACTCCTTTTATGCTTAGACCAGGTTCTGACAGGATTTACAGGATTTACAGGATTGACCTTTGGTAACGTGCCGTTTGTGTTCAAACTGTAACCTTCGTTTGTATCGTCTGAAACCATTCCTTACCGCAGCGAGCGCTGAGGACGCGGAGAAAGGTAGAGATTAGAGATTGACAGCAAATAAAGCTCGTAACTTTTCCCCTCCAATACTCTCCGCGTGCTCCGCGTGCTCCGCGGTGAGTCATTTCTACTTCCACAATGATAGCACATCGCGTTCCGCTCATTTTTGCCTTGACAATGATCACAAGCGTGCTACAATATGCATATCCCACCCCCCTGGGGAGGGGGCAGTAAGAAAAACAGAAGCAAACCTGGCCACAAGGAGGAATACTATCATGTATAAACGTCTCATCGTTCTACTGTTCGCCTCGTTGGCCCTGCTGCTGGCGGCATGTGGCGCTCAGCCAGCCGCCCAGCCCGCCGCGCCCACCGCAGCCACGGCTGCCCCAATGGCGGGTATGGATCACGGTAGCCATGGCGCAACCACAGATAGCAATCTTCCCTTTGATGCCCAGTTTATTGATGGTATGATTGTTCATCACCAGGGTGCGATTGTAATGGCCAACCAGGCCTTGAAGGAAAGCCAGCGGCCCGAGATTCGCCAGCTGTCGGAGACGATTGTGCAGGCCCAGCAGGCCGAGATTACCCAAATGCAGGGCTGGCGGGCGGCCTGGTTCCCCAACCTGGCCGAAACCAAAGGCATGAATATGGACATGGGGCCGATGGAAGTTGCCGCTGGCGACGCGCCCTTCGACCAGCGCTTTATCGAGGCGATGATCCCGCACCACGAGGGCGCGATTGCCATGGCCAAAGAGGCCCAGCAGAAGGCCGAGCGCCAGGAGATCAAGACCCTGGCGAGCCAGATCATTACTGCGCAGGAGGCCGAAATTGCCCAGATGCGCGGCTGGCTCAAGGAATGGTTTAACAAATAACTTCGTAATCTGTAATCCGTAATCCGTAACAGCAATGATTATCAATGCTGCAACTTAGAGAAGTGTTACGCATTACGCAATACGCAGTAGGACATTATTATATGTCAACTCAAGAACTTGAACTTGCTGTCACCGGCATGACGTGCGCTTCCTGCTCGGCGCGGGTGGAGCGGGCACTGAAGAAAACGCCAGGCGTCAGCGCTGCCAGTGTGAATTTAGCTAACGAGCAGGCCAGCGTGAGCTTTGACCCGACCCAGGCCAACCCCGCCAGCCTCAAGCAGGTGGTGGAAGACGCAGGCTACGGCGTCATCACCGATGAGATCGAGTTTCCGGTGACTGGGATGACCTGCGCCACATGTTCGGCCCGCGTTGAGAAGGCCCTGCGCAAGGTGCCCGGCGTGCTAAACGCCAGCGTCAACCTGGCCGCCGAACACGCCAGCGTTTCTTACAGCCCGGCGGCGACTGGCTGGGCCGAAATTAAGGCGGCGGTGGAAAACGCGGGCTACGGCGTGGTGGAAACCGCCACCGGCGATGGCTCCAGCGCCGAGGATGTGGAAGCGGCGGCGCGGGCGCGGGAACTGGCCGACAAACAACGCAAGCTCACCGTGGGCGTGGTGCTGACGCTGCCACTGTTTATCGTTGCCATGGCACGGGATTTTGGGCTGATTTTGCCCTGGCTGATTGAGCCGTGGGCGACCGCGTTTCGGGGCATGCCCGCCAACATGGCTGAGATGGGGCACAGCTACCCGGCCTATGCCGATCTGCTCAACTGGCTCTTTCTGGCCCTGGCCACGCCGGTGCAATTCTACAGCGGGCGCGACTTCTACATCCACGCCTGGAAGGCGCTGAAGGCCCGCACTGCCAACATGGACACGCTGATTGCCATTGGCTCGTCGGCGGCCTATTTCTACAGCATTGTGTTACTGCTGTTTGGACTCAGCGGCCATGTCTATTTTGAAACAGCGGCGGTGATCATCACCCTGATCCTGGTGGGTAAATTCCTGGAGGCACGGGCTAAAAGCGCCACCAGCGGCGCTATTCGCGCCCTGATCGGCATGCGCCCCAAAACGGCCCGGCTGCTGCGGGGCGGCGCTGAAGTTGATGTGCCGGTGGAGCAGGTTCGGGTGGGCGAAATTGTGGTGGTGCGGCCTGGCGAGCGCATTCCAGTTGATGGTGTAGTGCTGAACGGGCGCTCCAGCGTAGACGAAAGCATGCTCACCGGCGAAAGCCTGCCGGTGGAGAAAAACGAGGGCGACGCCGTGACTGGCGCGACTATCAACGGCACGGGCAGCTTTCAATTCCGCGCTACCCGCGTGGGCAAAGAAACCGCTCTGGCCCAGATCATCCGCATGGTGCAGCAGGCCCAGGGCAGCCGCGCCCCAGTGCAACGGCTGGTTGACCAGGTGGCCTCGGTGTTTGTGCCGGTGGTGCTAGTCATCGCCGTTGCCACCTTTCTGCTCTGGTATTTTGTGGGCGGCGTGGGCTTCACCCAGGCGATGATTTTTGCCGTGGCCGTGCTGGTGATTGCCTGCCCCTGCGCCCTTGGCCTGGCCACACCCACGGCAATTATGGTGGGCACCGGCACTGGCGCAGAACACGGCATCCTGATCAAAAATGCCGAAAGCCTGGAGCGGGCCGTGGCCCTGCGCACCGTGGTGCTGGACAAGACTGGAACGATCACCGCAGGCAAACCCGTCGTTACCGACATTGTAGATTGTAGATTGCAGATTGCAGATTTAGAGCCAATAGCAGTTGGAGATGCAGGGACTTCAGTTCCAGAACAATCTACAATCTACAATCTGCAATCTGAAATGCTGCGCTTGGCAGCTAGCGCCGAGCGAGGTAGCGAACACCCGCTGGGCGAGGCCCTGGTGCGGGCAGCCCAGGAGCAAGGCTTGCGCCTGGCCCAGCCGGAGCAGTTTCAGGCCGTGGCGGGCAAGGGCATTGTGGCAATCGTGGAAGGGCACGCCGTGCAGATCGGCACGCTGGCCCTGCTGCGGGACTACGCCCTGGACACCGGGCCGATTGAGTCCGAGGTGGCCCGGCTCCAGGCCGAGGGCAAAACTGCCATGGCCGTTGCCGCCGACGGCGAGATTCTCGGCGTCATTGCCGTGGCCGACACGGTGAAGCCGACCTCGGCGGAGGCAGTGGCGGCGCTCCAGCGGCAGGGGCTGCGGGTGGTGATGCTCACCGGCGACAACCGCCGCACCGCCGAGGCCATCGCTCGGCAGGTGGACATTGCCCCGGCTGACGTGGTGGCCGAGGTGCTGCCCGAAGGCAAGATCGCCGCCATCACCAGCTTGCAGGCCAGCGAGTCGCAACGCCCAACGCCGGTGGCCATGGTGGGCGACGGCATCAACGACGCCCCGGCGCTGGCGCAAGCCGATGTGGGCATTGCCATCGGCACCGGCACCGATGTGGCCATGGAAGCCGCCGACATCACGCTGATGCGCGGCGACCTGCGCGGCGTGGCCGATGCGATTGTGCTGAGCAAGCGCACCATGGGCACGATTCGCTGGAACCTGTTCTGGGCCTTTATCTACAACGTGCTGCTCATCCCGGTGGCGGCGGGCGTGCTCTATCCCTTCACCGGCTGGGCACTCAGCCCCATGCTGGCGGCGGCGGCCATGGCCTTCTCCTCGGTCTTCGTCGTCACCAACTCGCTGCGCCTGCGCGGGATGAAGTTGGGCTAGTCTGGCTCTCGCAAAGGCACAAAGGCCAGCCCTGAGCGAAATCGAAGAGGCACAAAGGAGCCGTGTACAGACGTTTGTGTGCGACTCCTTTGTGAGCTTTGCGGCTTTGCGAGAGGCAAAAAAGCGCCGTCCCGTTGGGGCGGCGCTTTGTGGTTGCCAGAATCGGAACGTCTTTCAGCGCGGGGCAATGAAACATCG
>JALONX010000021.1 GCA_025454695.1 Chloroflexaceae bacterium | reverse complement strand
AGGCAATAGTGGCCCGCAGCGTCTGCTGGCGTGCGGGTAGGTCGCGGCTACCGCTGTGCAGCAGATCAAGCCGTTTGTCGAGGCGGCGCAACAGTGCCTGCGGCGCAAACAGTTTGCTGCGCACTGCCGCCAGTTCAATTGCTAGCGGCAGCCCATCCAGCTGTTCACAGATAGCCGTAATCGTCGGGATCAGCTCCTCGGTCAGGGTAAAACTGGGGTCGAGCGCCTGGGCACGCTCGGCAAACAGCTGAACCGCTGGCCAGGGCACCAGGGGCGGTACGGGGTATTCGTATTCGGGAGAAAGGCGTAGCGAGGCCCGGCTCGTCACCAGCACGGTCAGCTGTTCTGCCGCCAGTAACAGATCGCTGATCAACGGCGCGGCATCCAACACCTGCTCAAAATTATCTAGCAGCAGGAGCAGGTGGCGTTCACGCAAAAAGGCTGCCAGCAGTTCAGCAGCGGGGCGGCTGCCAAGGTGCGCTACGCCCATGGTCTGGGCAATCGTCTCGGCTACCAGCTCAGGGTCGCTGATGGCAGCCAGCGGCACAAACCAGACGCCGTCGGCAAAATCGCTGGCCAGCTGGGCGGCTACATGCATGGCCAGGCGCGTTTTGCCAATCCCGCCAGGGCCTGTCAGCGTGAGCAGGCGCGTGGCGGGGCGGCGCAGCATGGCACAAATGGCAGCGCTTTCGTCGTCGCGCCCCACCAGCGACGTGAGCGACGGCGGCAGGCGGGTGTTCGGGAGGCCCTGGGGCCGTGTCACCACTGAGTCATCGCGCATTGCACCCTCCGGCCTCATTATACTTCATTTTAACTACGTAAAGCTGATAAACAGCGGATGCATAGCGGGCGTTCTGGGGCGCAATGTCCGCTTGTCTACGGTTGATCGTTTGCGTTTATCGTGTACAATACAGCCCTCACCACAAATCTTAAAATTTGGTTTAGCAGAACAGAAACCAGGAGGATCACCATGCGACTGTCTTGGCATCAAAGTCTGCTGCTAGCGGGGTTGCTCCTTTCCAGCACATTGCTGGTGCCTGCGCCAGCGGCTGAGTCGCGGGCAGAAACGGCCTACCGCACCGGGTTCGAGCGCTGGCGTGCTGCCGACGGCGGCTTTAGCGCCTGGGAGCGGCAAGGCCTGACGCTGGCGGCGGACGGCACGCTGCAACTTGACCCGGCCACAGCCCAGCGCGGCGTTGATCCGTTCCCGCCGGGCGGCTATTTTGGCGGCAACTACTACAATGGCGGCGCGTTTCTGGTGGGCGAGGCGATCAGCCCCGTCATCAGCACCAAATTCCCTTTTGCCGAGGCGATTGCCTCGTGGAACGCCGACACGCCTCCTGGCACATGGGTTGAGGTGCAAATTCGCGCCCAGCTCGGCGAGCGCTTCACCAAGTGGTATGTGCTGGGCATCTGGGCTGCCGATGGCGGCACCATCCAGCGCCATTCGGTGCGACGGCAGGGCGACAACGACGGTTTTGTGGCCGTGGACACACTGATCCTGAGGGCACCCAGCAGCGCCTTTCAGCTCAAGGCCCGCCTCTTCAGCGCGGATGGGCAGCAGGTGCCAACGCTCCGCAATGCCTCGCTCGCCTACTCAACGCCATCTGGCACCGCCCCCACCACCCGCCGCCCCGGTGCGCCCCAACGCTGGAACACCTTGATTGATGTGCCATCGTGTTCGCAAATGGTCTACCCTGATGGCGGCGTGGTCTGGTGCAGCCCCACCTCAACTGCCATGGTGCTAGGCTACTGGCAGCAGAACCGTGGCCCATGTGAACCGCAGGTGCGGGCCGCTGTGGATGGCGTGTACGACTGGGTCTACGACGGGCACGGCAACTGGCCCTTTAACACCGCCTATGCGGCTACCCAGAACATGGAAGGCTACGTGGTGCGCTTCAGCAGCATGGCCCAGCTTGAACCGCTGGTGGCGGCGGGCATCCCGCTTGTGTTTAGTTTTGCCTGGAACGAAGGCGAACTGCCGGGGGCGGCCATTCCGTCGAGCGATGGGCACCTGGCGGTGCTGGTGGGCTTTGACGCCAGCGGCAACCCGATTGTCAACGACCCGGCTGCGGCCAGCGACGCGGCGGTGCAGCGCACCTACCCGCGCCAGGAGTTGGAAACACTCTGGTTGAGTCGTTCCGGTGGCACAACCTATGTCATCGTTCCGGCGAACTTCCGAGGGCTGGAGTTGGGGTTATAGCGGCGACAATCTGCTCCACCACCGCCGCCGCTGTCAACCCGGCGGTCTGCACAGTTACGTCGGCCAGGTTGCGGTAGAGCGGCTCACGAGCGGCCCGCAATCCCTCAATGCGGGCCGCCGGGTCGCTCCCGGCCAGCAGGGGCCGCGCTTCGTCGTGGGCCAGCAGCCGGGCCAGCAGCTCCGCCGTGGGTGCATCCAGCCAGATCACGCTGGCCCCTGCCTGCAAGCGGGCGCGGTTCTCCTCGCGCAGCACCATGCCGCCGCCGGTTGCGATCACCGTCGGCTGGGGTGCGTCCAGCACGTCGCGCAAAATTTCGGCCTCCACGTCGCGGAAGGCCGCCTCGCCCTGCTGCTGAAAAAACGCGGCAATCGGCTGGCCAATACGTGCCACAATCAGCCCGTCGGTATCCACCCAGGCCAGCGCCAGCCGCTCGGCCAGCAGCCGCGCCACCGTAGATTTACCCGTGCCGCTCAGACCAACCAGCGCAATGTGTCGCGACATGGAACGCTCCAAACGATGAACGACGAACGACGAACGCTGCACGACGCACGACGCACGATGCGCAACCGCCGCGCCATAGGGGCGCGGTCTCCGACCCGCCCTCGTTGAAATCAACGTAGCACCAACGGCGTAAGGGCAGACCGATGTGTCTGCCCGCAACACAACGCCCCCGCCACATTATTCCTCGCGGTAGAACCATGCCTGGCCCGGCCCGCTGTCCCCGCGCAGGTAGGCCAGTAGCGGCTCACGCATGGTGGGAAACGGGATTTCTGCGAGCAGCACCAGGGCTTCGGCTAGCGGCACCAGGGCCACCTGTAATACCTCGCCGTCAGGGTCGTTTGGGCGCATATCGCCCTGCCAGACCGTCACCTCAAACACAAAGATCAGGCTCTGGGCGGCCTGCTGCGGGCGATTCACCTGGGTCACGTAGGCCAGCGGGCCAACGGCACTGACACGGATGCCGGTTTCTTCCTGCACCTCCCGCCGTAACGCTTCGTCCAGCAATTCGCCCGACTCGACCACGCCGCCGGGCAATGCCCAGTAGGGCTGGGGGTCGTTGTGGCCCTGCTGCTGCACCAGCACCAGGCTCTCGCCCCGTCGCAACATGCCAACCGCCACATGGTACACACGAACATCGCCCATACAGGTATACTTTTTGCTCGCCAGTATGCTATCATACAACTATTCCTGGTGATTTTATCAGATTACAGATTGTAGATTGTAGATTGCAGATTGCAGGTAAACGCAGAGGCGCGGAGGCCCAGAGGCACAGAGATTTCAGGTTACGTTTCACGTTTCACATTTCACGGCGTCTCAGCACTCAATACAAACATCACTTTTCGCTGGTCTGCTGGCTCCGGTCTCCCGCCTGCCCTGAGCGAAATCGAAGGGTCTCCCGTCTCCGGTAACTCGTAATTCGCAATTCGTAACTCGTAACTGGCTATGCGCCTCGACGAACTGTTTCAACGCATGCTCGACCAGGTGGAGCAGGAGCAGCGCCTGGCCCGGCGGGTGGCCCTGTTTGTGGCCCCGCCGCTGCTGTTTGTGCTGGCAGCTCTGGGCGTGATTATGGCCCTGGGCTGGTGGCAATTTGCTGCTGCCATGCTCGGCGTGCTGACGCTGGTGGTTCAGTTCGATTTCTTCACTCGCCCGGCCATCACCCGCACGCGCCAGTTTATGGCTGACCTGGCCCTCTACCTCTCTGCCGACGAGGAGCAGGTGGCCGATGCTGTGGAGGCGGGCGAGCAGCACGGACTCATGCAGCGGTTCTTGCCGCTGGTGCCTGCGCTGCTGGCCACGCTGCTAGCCCTGCTGGTGTTTGTGCCGACGCTGCTGCGGCAGGCGGCCCCCTGGCAACAGCTGCTCGGCGTGGCTTTTGCCCTGGGGCTGCTGCTGGTGTGCGCCGAACGGCTGTTGCGCAGTGAGCGGGTGCTGCGGCAGGCCCACCAGCGCCTCAGCGCCGAACTGGCCACCCGCCGCATTCCCCGCCGGGTGGTTGCGCCAGCGGTCGCCGTGCCCGGCCAGCCCCGCAAGCGCCCGCCCGACGATGGCCTGCTCGACCCGGCGACGCTGGCCCGACTGGATGCCCAGCCCATGCCGGTGCTGCGGCTCTCGCCTGGGGCCAGGGCATGGGTGCGCACCGAGGGCTACCTGTTGCTGCGCGACCGCCCCACCGTTAGCGCTGAAGAGCTGCGGGAGGCGATGCATGCCTGGGCTAGCCTGGCCCACACCGACGAGGCCGACCACTGGGCGCTCCCCGCCGTAGGCGGCAAGGTCTATCTACCGTGCGCCGCCCACGGCATTCTGGCCCGCAGCCTTAGCGCCACTGCCCGCCGCCTCGGGATGGATGGGGCCTACAGCGCCACCCTGAACACCTGGCTGGTGCGCCTGCCGCCCGCCCGCTCCTACGCCGTCGCCGCCCGCCTGATCGACTCGTTAATGGCCCTGGGCATGCTGCCACCCGGCGCAACCCTCATCCACCACCTCACGGTGGCGGGTGATCTAGGGGCCGATTCAACCATGCCCGCCCTGCTGCACCTGCTGTCCACGCCGTTGATTTTTGAGGCCCGCCCCGGCCACGCCGTCGGCGACGAGCGCACCTTTATCATGCGCGGCGGCGGGGTGATGGACGACCTGGATCGGGGCGGGCGTACCACTGGTGCCCGCACCGATTTTGTGGATGGCTTTCTGTTTGTAGATGCGCCGGGAATGGACTCAGTGGAGCAGATTGCGGCCCACGCCGTGAACCTGCGGCTGAAGCAACTGCTGAGCTGGGCCATTTACACGACGAAACGCCCGCCCGAGCGGCGCACCCCGGCGGAGAACGGCGCGGCGCTGCGCTACGCCGAGCTACGGGCCGACACGCTGGCTTTTCTGGAGCGTTATGAGCTTGCAGGTGCCCTTTCCATTCCCTGGCTCGATGGGCGCTGGAGCGAGCAGTGGTTCTACATCAAGGCCATTTCCGACCGCAAGCAGGCTTCGGGCGATTTTCTTGATCAAGCCCAGACCCTGCGCGACGAAGCCCTGGACGACCTGGAGGAACTGGCCCTGCGGGCGGCGGGCCAGGGGCGGCGGGCAGCGTAGGCGAGTGACGAGTGACGAGTGACGAATTACGAGTTATGCAGATCGTACCATTTGAGACACAGCACCGCGAGGCGGTTGTCCAGCTCTCGTTGCAAGCCTGGGCACCCGTGTTTGAGTCCCTGGAGCGTGTGATGGACAGGGCGGTTTTTCAAGAGTTTTACCCCGACTGGCGGGTGGCGCAGCAGCATGCGGTTGAACAGGCGTGTGCCGCAGAGGATGTGCATGTCTGGGTGGCGCTCGACAATGGGGCAACCACGGGATTTGTGGCGGTAAAACTGCACCGTGACAGCAAACTCGGTGAAATCTACATGCTCGCGGTTGACCCGGCCTATCAAGGCCGTGGCATTGGCACTGCGCTGACAAACGTTGCCATTGATTGGATGAAAGCGCAGGGGATGACAATTGCGATGGTGGAGACTGGCGGCGACCCCGGTCACGGCGCGGCCCGTCACACCTATGAGAAGGCTGGCTTTCGCTTGCTGCCCATTGCCAGGTATTTTAAGAAGCTGTAGCGTAACAACCTACCTACAGCGAAGATGAGGTCTTGTGGCAATGCTCATCTGCGTCACCCCGAGCGAAGGGAGGGGTCTTCAATGCACCGCAATGTAGATTCCTCCCTACGGTCGGAATGACAAAGCGTGACAGTGAAGACGCAGAACCTTCCGTGATAGGCTACAGAAGGTCTTTTGGCAAACCAACCTGGGTGTGTACTGTTGTTGACAGAGCCAGGGGTAACTTGGTAAAATGGTGTCAATTGTACACTAAATACGTAGGAACTGCTTGTACTGATGAGACTGGGGCGAAGGGGTATGGAATGCGGCAGCCATGCTGCCGCGCTCCCGCACGGCTCCCACAATCCAAACAGGTGCAGACCTGAAAAAGCTTTACGATGCATGACTTGCATTGCCCGATCAGCTATGTCAAATCAGGCTTTATCGTCGCTTTCTACTTGCTCATCTTTCTGGCGAGTATAGGGTACCTATTGTTGAATTTCATTTGGTAATAAGTAGTCTGTACACAACGTCTTCTCGCATATAGTCTCGTTGTCACCCCGACCACCAGGAGGGGTCTTCAACGCATTGCAATGCAGATTCCTCCCTGCGGTCGGAATGACAGCGCGTTGCATTGCCTGCAAAAAGACTTCGTTGTCAGTGTAATAAGCTTCCCGTTAACGTCGCTACTGGAGCGCACGTAGAGCCAATGTTAGTCCATCGCATACACACCTAAGCCACCACGCGGACTAAAGTCCGCACTACTACATTTCAAAGGAGCAAACAATGACCAGCAACATGAATTTAATTGACCACTCGCGCCCGTTTCTGGCCTACCTGGAGGAGTGGTACGAGGCCCTGCCCACGCTGCCGCTGGCCGAGGTCATCGGCGGCGAACCGGGGCGGGTGGCGCTGTTCTCGATTGACATGATCAATGGCTTTTGCAAGGAGGGACCGCTGGCGGGGCCACGGGTGGGGGCACTGGTGCCGCCGGTGGTTAGTCTGTTTGAACGAGCCTATGGGGCGGGGGTGCGGGCCTTTGTGCTGACCCAGGACACCCACAACCCCAACACGCCGGAGTTTGGGGCCTACCCGCCCCACTGTATTGCAGGCACGCCCGAAAGTCAGACGGTGGCTGAAATTGCCAGCCTACCCTTCGCCCGTGAGATTACCACCATCACCAAAAACTCGCTCAGCTCGCACCTGGGCACCACGCTGAACCAGTGGATGCAGGAACATCCGCAGCTGGACACCTTCATTATCATCGGCGACTGCACCGACCTGTGCGTCTACAGCGCGGCCATGCACCTGCGGCTGGAGGCCAACGCCCTGAACCTCCAGCGCCGGGTCATTGTTCCGGCCAGCGCGGTGGACACCTTCGATACGCCGGTGGAGGTGGCCCGCGAGCTGGGCATCAAGGCCCACGATGGCGACCTGCACCATGTGCTGTTTCTGCACCACATGGCCAGCAACGGGGTGGAGGTGGTGCGCGAACTGGTGTAGATACCGCGAAAGACAAGATTCTGACCAGATGGACAGGAGTGGCCTTTGGTAACGTGTTGTTTGTGCTCACACTGTAAAGCTCGTTCGTATCGTCTGAAACCACGTCAAAGGCGCGAAATGAGTAGAAGTTGTGTACGTTTGGGTCAAGAGGCGTCCCGTTGGGGCGTCTCTTTTGTTGTGGCACGATTCTTGCGTTACTAGCCTGTATTCCCACCCTACATCGTTGTAAAGGTGTATGCCAAGTCTGCGCGACAGTCACACACTGTGTGGGGAAAGGAGCTTTGTATGTCTGATGAAACGCTGCTGGAAAAGCAGCAAGTGCGGCTAGAATCGCTCTGGAACCAGATGGTGCATACGCTAGGCATTCACACGGTGCGTGTGCTCCTTGACCGGGCTATCTGGCAGGCGAGCCAGGAGCACCCCGGACTGAGCAACTTGCGCTACACCGACCAGGGCTTCACCTTCACCAGTGTGGCCAATCTGCCGCCACGCGAATTGGAGCAGGCCGTCAATGCTCTGCATGATGAGATGCTGCTGATTATGGCCCGCCTGCTTGGCCAGGACATGGCCAAACGGCTCCTGGATGAGATGGACAGCCGCGCTGCGGGCGACTCGGTCGCCAGAGGGGATCACTGACATGCAGGATCATGCCCATTCACCTGTGCAACTGGAGCGACTCACCACCGGTAGTGCCCAGCTTGACCAGATTATTGGCGGTGGCATTCCCCACTACACCCTGTTGTTTGTCGCCGGGCTGCCCGGCACCGGCAAAACCATTCTCACCCAGCAACTGGTCTTTTCCAACGCCCGCGCTGGCAAAACCTGCCTCTATCTGACCACCTTTTCCGAGCCGCCGATAAAGCTGCTGCGGTATGCCCAGGGCTTCAGCTTTTTTGCCCCGGAGCTGTTTGGGCAGCGAGTGATCTACGGCGACCTGGGCGGTGCCCTGCGCAACGGCGGCCCAGACGGGCTGTTGGGCCGTCTTGATGAACTGGTGCGCCAGCATCGGCCTGCTATTCTGGTGATTGATAGCTTCAAGGCCCTGCGCGACCTGATCCACGAGCCGTTTGCTTTTCGGGCCTTTACCCTTGACCTGGCGGCCCGCATGGCGACCTGGGAAGTAACGGCAGTGCTGGTGGGTGAATATTCCGACGACGACCTGCGGGGCGAGCCGGAGTTCGCCATCGCCGACGGCATCATCTATCTCTATGGCACGGAGGAGGCCGAGCGCCAGAAGCGCTTTCTGCGGGTGATGAAGCTGCGGGGCAGTGCGGTTTTCTCGGGCGAACACTACTTTGATATTGGGCCGACTGGCGTCAGCGTCTATCCACGCATGCAGCCTGGCGTGGTGGGCGAGTATGCTGTTCCCACCGAACGCCTGGGGTCGCTGGTGGAAGGGTTGGACGAACTGCTTGGTGGTGGCCTGTTTAACGCCACGGCGACCCTGATTGGCGGAACAAGTGGCACGGGCAAAACCCTGCTGGCGCTCAGCTTTCTGGTGCGGCAGGCCCAGCTTGGCGTGCCCGGCTTGCTGGTGAGCTTTGAAGAAAGCCCCGGCCAGATCGCCCGCAACAGCCAGACCTTTGGCTGGAACCTGGAAGCGTTGATCGCACAGGGGCTGATCGACATTTTTCACGTCTCGCCCTCAGAGCTGAATATTGACCGCCACGCGGCAGAGTTTAAGGAGCGGGCCGAACGCATGGGTGCCCGCTGTGTGGTGATTGACAGCATCAGCGCCTTTGAGGCATCGGTGCTCAACCCGGCCAAATACCAGGGCTACCTCTGGGCGATTGCCGACTACTTTAAGCGTAGTGGCATCGCCATTGTGATGACCAGCGAGTTGCCTGGCGGCGGGATTGACTTCCTTGCTGGGGGGTTGCCGCAGCGCGTCTCGTTTATCTCCGACACCATCATTCTGCTGCGCCACCACGAGCTGGCCGGGCAGATTGGGCGCACCATCACGGTGCTGAAAATGCGCGGCAGCAGCCATGATCACACGGTGCGCCCGCTGCTGATTGCCCCGCCCCGCTTCGCCGTTGGTCCACCCAAGGAAGCCAAACGGTGAGCGATGCGTGAAACATACTGCGTATTGCGTACTGCGTAATCCGTACTGCGTAATCCGTAATCCGTACTGCGTACTGCGTGAGGGGTAACAACAGGGAAATACGGGAAATAAAGAGAATTGAGCTATAGAAACCCTGACTCAGTTGTAAACAGGTCGTAGTGCCGCCTTCAGGCGGTTTGAGCGCACACCGCCTGAAGGCGGCACTACATTCGCCGCTCGTCACTCGTACATCCACATGATGCAAGAACATATGTCGCGGCAGAACCTGAAGCAGGTACAACTGACGGCGGTGCGGGAGATTATGCGGGCTACCAGCACTGCCCTGCCCCTCGCCGAGCTGATGCCGCTGATCGCCAATATGACCATTATCGCCTTTGATGCCCTCACCGTCTGGGTGATGCTGGCCGAGGGCGACCAGCTGCGTACCGTGGTCGCCCGTGGTGCCGATGCCGCAGTCTTGCTTGAGGCGAGCTGTCCGCTGGTGGGCTGTGTGGTTGGCAACGCTGCCAATGGTAGTGAGCCGGTCATCCTCGCCGCCGCTCAACTGGATCAGGCTGACCCGGTGCTGGCGGCCCTGGCCCACCACCCGGAACCAGTGGTGCTGGTGCCAATTACGGCAGGCACACAGCCGCTGGGCCTGCTGGGTGCCACCGCCCCGCCTGAGGCGCTTGACGACCTTTCCTTTCTGGGGATGCTGGCGACCCAGGTGGCGGGCGCAATTGAGACCAACCAGCTCCGCAACGCCGCCCAGACCTGGCAGCAGCGGCTCGACGCCGTGTTTGCCCAGATGAACCAGCCGGTGCTAATCTATGATGCAGACGGCACCCTGGCGCTGATGAACCCCACCGCCGAGGCCTTGCTCCACACCCTCCAGGTGCAACCAGGCGACCACCTGACGACCCTGGCCAGCAAGACCGGCATGCGCGACCAGCAGGGCCGCCCCCTTGCTCCGGCGCAACTGGCCAGCGCCCGTGCCCTGCGGGGTGAAGCGGTGGTGAACCAGGAACAGATCTGGCCTCAGCCCGACGGTAGTGCGCGTTACCTGCTGGCTAATGCTATGCCGCTGGAGTCCAACGGCCTGATCGAAGGGGCGGTGGTGGTGTGGAACGACATTACTGCCCGGAAGCAGGCTGACCAAGCCCTGGCCGAGAGCGAGGTTCGCTTTCAGCAATTCGCCGCCGCCACCAGCGCCGTCTTCTGGATGTCAGACCCGCGCCAGCGCCGCCTGCTGTATGTCAGCCCGGCCTACGAACAGGTCTGGGGGCGCACACGAGAAGCGGTCTATGCTGATTATATGCAGTGGCTCAACGCCATTCACCCTGAAGATCGCCCACGGGTTGAAACGGCCTTTTTTAGCCGCATTTATGCGGGCGGGTACGACGAGGAGTTCCGTATTGTGCGGCCCGATGGCACGATGCGCTGGGTGCGCGACCGGGGTTTCCCCATGCGGAATAGCGAGGGACTCATTACCCACGTGGGCGGCATCGCCGAAGACATTACCGAGCGCAAGCAGGTCGAACAAGAACGGGACGAAACCCTGGCCCTGCTCGACAGCCTGCTGAACACGGCCCCGGTTGGCTTTGCCCTGTTCGATGAGGAATACCGCTTTTGCCGCATCAACGAGCGCCTGGCCGCGATCAACGGGCTGTCGGTGGCCGACCACCTGGGCCGCAGCGTGCGGGAGGTGCTGCCAGAACTAGGCGACCAGGCCGAGGCAATGATTCAGGGTGTGTTTGCCAGCGGAGAACCCTACCTGGAATGGGAACTGAGCGGGGAAACTCCCGCCGCACCAGGGGTTGAGCGGCACTGGTCAGAAAACTTCTACCCGGTGCGCGGGCGCGATGGGCGCATGCTCGGCGTCGGTGCGGTGGTCAGCGAGATCACCGAACGCAAGCGGGCTGAGTTGGCGTTGCGGGCCAGCGAAGAACGTTTCCGGGCGGTGCAAGAGCTGTCGCTAGATGCGCTGGCCATTTCACGCAGTGTGCGTGACCATAACGGAGCAGTGGTAGATTTTGTGTACGAGTATGTAAATCCTGCCCTGGCCCGACTGGTCAATCTCCCGGCAGAGCAACTCATCGGACGGGGCCTGCTGGAGTTGTTCCCCAATGCTCGGACAAATGGCCTGTTTACCCACCTCCGGGAGGTTGTCGAAACCGGCGTGCCACAGGAGTTCGACCAGCAGTACACCGGTGACAACATTCATGGTTGGTTTCGCAACCTGGCAATGAAGTTCGGCGATGGGGTGGTCAACAATGTGAGCAACATCACAGCCCGTAAACGTGAAGCCGCCGCCACCGTGCTGCTGGCCGACGTGAGCCGCCTGCAGGACGCCGCTCTGGATATGCTCGCCGTGCCCCAGTCAGTTACCCGCTTGCTGGTGCCTGCCTTCGCCGACTACTGTGTGCTGCACCTGCGCAATGGCGACTCGCAGTTGCACCTGGCAGCAGTGGCCCACCGTGACTCCTCCCGCTGGGAGACGGTTGAGCAGCTCTACCGCAGGTATGAAACTAGCTTTGGGCAGCCGGGCAGCATGGCCCACCGGGTGCTGCACAGCGGCAAACCGATTCTCACCTCGGTGGTTGACGACGATCACATTGCGAGCCTGGCCCTAGATATGGCTGGCCAGGCCACCGTGCGGCAGCTTGGCCCCCGCTCATCCATTATGGTGCCGCTGGTAGCCCGAGGCCAGACTCTGGGCATCCTGATCTGCGTCACCAGCGACTCGGGACGGCGCTACGACGTTGAGGATCTCCACCTGGCCGAGGAGTTGGCCCGCCGGGCGGCGGTAGCGATAGACAACGCCCGGCTCTACGACCTGGCGCAGCAGGCCCGCGCCACCGCCGAAGCAGCCCTGGAACGCTTGACCCGCCTTTACGACCTGACCAGCGCCTTTGCCATGGCCCTGACACCGGAGCGCGTGGCGACAACCCTGATGGAACAGGGCCTGCCAGCCCTGGGAGCCTCTGCCGGATTTGTGGCCCAACTCAGCGACGACAGCAACACCTTTGCCATCATCGGCTCGAAGGGCTATGCCCCGGAGGTGATTGCGGCCTGGCAGCAGTTTCCCGCCACGCTCTCCATTCCCGTCACCGATGCCGTGCGGACTCACGCGCCCATCTGGTTGCCCAACCTGGCGACAATGGCCCAGCACTACCCCAACCGCAGCGGCGATTATACAAACTGTGCCTGGGCCGCCATTCCACTGCTGGTAGATGATCGGGCCATTGGAGGGCTGGGCCTCAGTTTTGCTCAGGAACGGGAATGCTTCAGCCCTGCCGACCAGGACTTTATTCTGGCCCTGGCGGGCCAGTGTGCCCAGGCCCTCGAACGGTCGCGGCTCTACGAAGATGAGCGCGTGGCCCGCCAGGAAGCTCAGGAAGCGACCCACATGCGCGATGTCTTTCTCTCCATTGCAGCCCACGAACTACGCACGCCGCTGACCTCGCTGCTGGGCCAGGCCCAACTGATTTTGCGGCGGGTGCAGCAGTCGGGCGAAGCCTCGCCACGGGTGCAGCAGGCCATCAGCATCATCAACGAGCAAAGCCTGCGCTTGAACCGGCTGATTACCGCGCTGCTCGACCTGTCGCGGCTAGAGCTAGGCCAGTTGAGCATCGCCCGTGAAGCATGTGACCTGTCGGCGCTGCTGCGGCGTGTGGTGGATGAAATACAACCCAGCCTGGAACGCCATCGCGTGGTGTGCAACCTGCCCACCCAACCACTCGTGATCGAAGGCGATGAACTGCGACTGGAACAGGTGCTGCAAAACCTGATTCAGAACGCGATCAAATATAGCCCCAACGGCGGGCTGGTGCAGGTCAACCTGGAGCGCCATTACCATCATGCCAGTATCAGCGTGCGCGACGAGGGCATTGGCATTCCAGACACAGCGCTGCCCCAGCTCTTCCAACGCTTCTACCGGGCCGAAAACGCCGCTGCCACCCAGATTAGCGGCTTTGGCGTAGGGCTGTATGTGGTGCGCGAGGTGGTACACCTGCACGGCGGCAGCATCAGCGTGGCCAGCGAGGAGGGCCAGGGCAGTACGTTTACGGTGCTGCTGCCGCTGGCGGGGACTCGTGATCCGTAATGCGTGCTGTGTAATCCGTGAGGTGTACTGCGTGAAACGTGAGGCGTAGTCCATACTGCGTAACCGATCAAAAATGGGGCGCTTGCTTGCCCTCAGGCTAGTTCGCGTTCGGCGGCTTCGCGTTAAACACGAACTAGACCGCTCTCGTCTGCCTAGCTCCTCGCGTGTCAGGCCCCACGCCAATCCACCTGCATCCCCAAAACGGGGATATCAGGCACAAAAACATCCGTCTATTCACACGAACACGCGCTTTGCGTATGCAAACCTACGAGAGTAACGATGCCACTGCCTCCACGTACACGCATCAAGCGAGGTGGGCAGGAGGAAACGCTGCGGGGTGAGACGTTATGCGCAGCCGAACACTGGCTCATCCGTTCCCCGCCGCTCACTCGCATGTCGTGCCATTGGTATATAGCCATTCGAGCAAAGCACGGATGCTGGCAGTGGCAAGGGCAATACAACTATCAGCCCCACCATAGTACATGTGGAGGGTGTCGCCATCGGGCGCAATCGTCAGACCGCAAGGAAAAACGACATGGCCAACATCCCCCAGGCACTCATACGGCGCTTCTGGCCCGAACACCCAGCTATCGCCTCGAAGCAGGCAGCGCTCCGGCGAGTCACGGTCGAAGAGGGCCAGGCCAAGCCGATAGAGACAGCCGCCAGGCGTGGTACGCACGCCGTGGTAAATCATCAGCCAGCCTGCCGCCGTCTCAATAGGCGGTGGCGAAAGCCCAATTTTATTGGCATCCCACCAGGCACCCCGTCGGGCCTGCAGAATCGGCTTGTGGCTGCCCCAATGACGCAGGTCAGGTGAATAGGAAATCCAGATGTGTGCCCCAAATGATCCTACGGGGCGGTGAACCAAGGCCCAGTTGCCGCCGATACGGTGGGGCAGCAAGGCGGCGTCTTTGTCTTCTGGCTGCATCACCACCCCATAGCGCTCAAAGCTACGGAAGTCTGAGGTGAGGGCGAGCGACACACCCGGCCCGCCTTGGGCATAGGAGGTATAGACGACCGCATATTGGCCAAGCTCGGGCACAAAAGTAATGCGTGGGTCTTCGATACCCCACAGCTCTTCGGGCCAGTGTTCGGGTTCAGGCAGCATCGTCGGCTGCGGGTCAATGTGCCAGCCATCAATACCGTTGGCCGAGCGGGCGGCACACAAGTGCGAATGACCACGGTGATCCTCGGCGCGGCACAGCAACAGCGTTGTACCATCGGCAAGGAGGGTTGCCCCAGCGTTGAAGACCGTATGTACCCGGTAGGGCCAGTCAGCGGCGGTAAGAATCGGATTGCCACGATAGCGCTGAAACAGCGGCGTATGGAGCGTTGCCATAAAAGAAACCTCACTACATGATGATATTACCAGGAGCGATGACGCGATTGCAGCATCGTGCTATACACCTGTAGATATGCGTCAACCATGCGTTCCTGGCTGAAGTGCGCTGTGACATGGGCACGGATGTGGGCACGGTTGAGCCGTCCGACCAACCCAACGGCACTGATCGCCGCGTCTACGTCATCCACGATCCAGCCGCTCTCGCCGTGCTGCACAACTTCCGGCACCGAGCCACGGCGATAGGCAATGACAGGGGTGCCACAGGCCATCGCTTCAACCATACTCAGACCAAATGGCTCCTCGAACTGAACCAGATGGAGCAGCGCAAACGCCTTACCAAGCAAGGCATCGCGCACGTCGGGGCCAACGGAGCCAATGTACTGCACTTGATCGCCATCAAGATGGGGTGCCACCTGCTGCTCAAAAAACGCCTGATCCTGCACAATTCCGGCGATGATCAAGCGTCGCCCGCTGCGCTGCGCCACGGTGATAGCGTCGGCAACGCCCTTTTCGGGATGAATGCGGCCAAAAAAGAGCAGGTACTCACCTTGCTCCTGCCGTAAGGTAAACTCGTTGAGCGCAATACCGTGATACACCGTCGCCAGGTAGTCGAGCGACGGGTGGCGGTCGGCGTTGCTGATCGCAACATAGTGGCAGTGCTGATTGTAGCGTTGGTACACCGGAAGGATGCGCGGCGACGAGAAGCCGTGAATCGTCGTTAACAGCGGGGTTTTCACCAGCATGCTATACGAAAGTGGCAAGAAATCGAAGTGGTTGTGAATCAGATCGAACTCAGCAGCACGCTCGAACGCCGCTGCAATATGCAAACACTCCCAGGCTTTGGCATCAAGTGTGGAGTCCTCGGCATACGGACGCGGGCATATCGGCGCAAGGCGGGCCTGCGTGCGCGAGTCTGCGGTTGCGAAGAGCGTCACATCAATATTCCGCGCAACCAGCCCGTCGGTGAGCAGCGCTACCACGCGCTCCCACGGCCCGTAGTGGCGGGGCGGAACACGCCAGGCAATTGGTGCCAGCATAGCGATCCGCATAGCTGCTCCTTAGCGTGCCACCATGCCGTTTGCCAGCGGGAATACCACCGTGGCATGGCCTGGACGGGTTTTAAGGCCAGCTTGCGCTCGGCCCAACTCCATGGATGCAAGCAGAAATGCAAGAGTCGACTCTGCACCCTGGTTCTGATTGACCCGGTCAACCAGCAATCCGTCGTGGCAGCCACCGGTTACCGCATTATAGAGCGGCAAGTGCAGGTCGTTGCGCCCGAGAAACCACGCAAAAGCACAGTGGGCCTCGTTATACCACATGTCGTCGCCCGTAAGTCGGTGTGCATCAAGGGTAGACAACACCGTAGCCTGGGCTTCCAGCGGTTGTTGATCGAAACGAGCGGGCACGGCACCGCGCTGGTAGAAGCCGTGGCAGCCAACCGGCGTGAAATAATCTTCCGTACCGTGTTGCAATGAAACGAGCCAGCGCAGCGCTTCAAGCCCGGCCTCACGCATATCGGCCCGGCCAAGGATCTCTCCCGCAAGCAGCAGTGCATGGGGAAGAACTGCATTATCATAGCTCAGCATATCCTCAAACCAGTGCCATCCATCAGCGCGATGGAGCTGATAGCGTGCCAGGAGACGCTCGGCTAGGTCGCCCACCAGACGTTGGGAGGGCCGATGGCCAGGGAAACGCTGCAGGTAGGCGTGCAGGCCAAGCAGGGTAAAGGCCCACGGGCGTGGGTGTGCAAACGCCAATGGTGCAAGCAGGGCCTGTGCAAACAGGGAGCTAGCGCTACCCACTAGCGCCAGGTTACACGAACGCGCCAGCACCGTCCCCAAGGCCCACACTGCCCGTGCGTGGCTGTCCTCCGACCCCACTTCTTCCTGCCAGCGCCGATCAAAGCCTAGAAAATTGCGAAAGCGCCCGTGCTCCTGCTGAAAGGCGTGCCACAGAAACGCCATGTAGCACATGGCCAACGGCTCGGCCTCGGCGACTCCACGCTCTTCCAGCAGCACAGCGGCAATCAGCGCACGGGCATTGTCGTCGGTGGCGTACCCCTCGTTATAATTTGGCACACTGAAGATGGCGTGCTGCACCATGCCCGTGCTGTCCGTCATACGGTGCAGGTGATCAAGCTGGAGCGGTGGGAGTTCATGCCCCACCACTGGCTGTGCCAGCGCAAAACGCAGCGTGCGCGCACTGTGGCGATGTTCGCGACGGGCTTGCTGAAAACTTGCCATATAGCGGGCAGCAACCAGCGGCCAGGTCATTGTCCGCCCGAGCAAGTAGGCCCGCTTGCGCATAGCATGCCGCTCGGCCTCGTTGTCGAGCAATTCAAGTACCTGGGTGGCTATCGCGTGTGAATCGCGAGACGGCACGAGTATACCGCAGCCATCGGCCAGCATCTCCTCAGCATACCAGTAGGGCGTCGAGATAATCGCCTTGCCTGCACCAACGGTATAGGCCAGTGTGCCAGAAACAATCTGCGCCGGGTTTACATAGGGCGTGATATAGATATCAGCAGCGCCAATGAACTGAACCAGCTCGTCCAGCGTCACAAACTGATCATAAAAGACAACCTGCTCGTCCACCGCCAAGTCGTGTGCCAGCCGTTGCAGCATCAGCCGGTAGCGCTCGCCCTCGTGCTTTCGCACCTGGGGATGAGTTGTTCCCAGCACCATGTACACAACATTGGGGTGGTGTTTTAGAATCGTGGGCATAGCTGCAATAACATGTTCAATGCCTTTGTTCTGCGACAGCAGTCCGAAGGTAAGCAACACCATCTTACCTTCGGCGTTGAAACGATCTTTGTGAAAGCTCGAGTCAAGAAAAGGCAAATCGGGAATCCCGTGGGGAATAAGGTCAATCTTCTCAGCTGCAACGCCATAGAGGTCGCGTAAAAAGGCTGCAGCGCGTGTACTCATCACAACCAGCCGATTGGAGAGTTGGGCGAGTTCGATCAGCACTTTACGCTGCTCAATGGTGGGGTCACGCAGAATGGTGTGCAAGGTGGTAATGATAGGCGCACGCACGTTCCGCAGCAGCGTCAGCAGGTGGCTCCCAGACGAACCACCGAAAATACCATATTCATGCTGAACGCATACCAGATCGACGTTCGCAAGATTGAGTGCCTCGGCGGTCTGACGATACGCGCTCTTGTCGTGCTGGGGCACTTCAAAGCGCACCAGATTTGGGTAGTCATAGCCTTCTGCCGTATCATTCATCGCAACGACAAAAACCTCACTCGTGGGGTAGGCAGTGTTAATGGCAGTGCAGAGATCGGTGGTGTAGGTAGCAATGCCACACTGACGGGGTAGGGCGTTACCAATCACCGCGATTGTGCGCACTGGCGCTTCTAACTCATTCGGCATAGAAACCCTTTCTTCACAGATGAGCTACCCACCACGCACAACGGTTTCAGCGCCTGCGTGTCCGCAAACCACTGCCCGCTATGCTGGTGTGCATGGGTAATCCTAATCACATAGACGTGTTTGTCTATGCAGTCCTCATGCTGTTTAACTCACATCAGTGCCCAAAGACAACAGTAGCTGGAGAATCGTGTTCCTCAATCATCTGGTTGCTATGCGCCACGCCCTGAGGGTTCTCCTCTGTGCTGGAGTAGTTACCGGTACAGATGGATGGGCAGCGTAAACGGCTGCAGGTAGGGCGTACCATGCAGGGATAAACGGCGTCCAACCGGTTGCAACCGAGATAAATGCGGTGGAATGATCTACTGGTATGCTTGCGTTTGCATACACGAGGTGTGCATGCGCTGCAAAACCAGCGTCGATCCGGGGAATTACAGACGGTACTCGCACAGCGCGAACCGCCTGTCCAGAAGAGGCTTGACACCAGCACTAAGCGGGTTGTCCACTCGTGCAGAAAATAAAACTTTTATAGTAGGACACACGCAGTATACCACACTATCAGGGGGCGTGGCGACACGTCTAGGCATTGCATCGCAAACGCTCGTGCGGTAGGCCAATGGCCAGCCCGCCCTGCGTGTGGGCCAGCGCGGGCTAATACCCCTCAACCGCAGCCTCATCAAACAAAAGGGCATTGGCATTCCAGACACAGCGCTGCCCCAGCTCTTCCAACGCTTCTACCGGGCCGAACACGCCGCTGCCACCCAGATTAGCGGCTTTGGCGTAGGGCTGTATGTGGTGCGCGAGGTGGTACACCTGCATGGCGGCAGCATCAGCGTGGCCAGCGAGGAGGGCCAGGGCAGTACGTTTACGGTGCTGCTGCCGCTGGCGACCAATGACCCGCTGACACGGAGCCGTAATGTGTAAGCTGTAATTCGTGTTTTGGGATGTGCTTTTAATGGAGAGATACG
>JALONX010000468.1 GCA_025454695.1 Chloroflexaceae bacterium | reverse complement strand
CGTTACAATGTGAACGGCAGCTATGTTTCGCCGATGGCCCTGCCCGGCACGCCCAATGGCCAGTATACCGCTACCGGCCTGGAGCATAACGAACTGGGCGAACCGGCCTACACCGCCGAAAACCACATCAAGATGAGCGAGAAGCGCTGGCGCAAGTACGACGGGCTGAAGCAGGATCGGTCGTTTGTGCGCCATTTTGGGCCAGAAAAGGCCAAACTGGGCATTCTCTGCTGGGGCACCACCGCTGGCCCGGCCCGTGGCGCGGTCTACATGGCGCAGCAGGAAGGGCTACCTGTTTCGATGTTGCAGGTGCAGCTGCTTTCGCCCCTGCCAGAAGCGGCGATTGCGGAATACATCAACAGCGTGGACATGGTGCTGGTGCCGGAGGTGAACTACCAGGGTCAGTTTGCCCGGCTCATCCAGGGCACCTTCGGGGTGAAGGTACACTCGTTCACCCAGTATGACGGCATGCCCTTCCGCCGCCTCGACATTTTGAAAAAGGCCCACGAACTGCTGGGGGTGGAAGAACCGGCGCTTGTGTGAATGTATGAATGATGAATGATGAATGATGAATGATGAACGCAGAGGGTAATCCGTAATCCGTAATTCTCGATAGCTTTGTAATGGGGTTTTATGCATTACGCATTACGCATTCTGTGTTCGGTTCTCGGTTCTCGGTTCTCGGTTCTTAGTTTAAGGATAGACAAACTATGACTACAATCACGCCTGATAAAATTGGTTATAAGGCGGCGGATTATCGCACGGCGCTGAAGCCGATCTGGTGCCCTGGCTGCGGCGACTTTGGCGTGCTGGCAGCCATTCAGCAGGCCCTGGTGGCCATGCAGCTCGACCCGAAAGACCTGGCATGTGTGTCGGGAATTGGCTGTAGCAGCCGTTTGCCCGGCTTTGTGCATAGCTACGGCCTGCACACGCTGCACGGGCGCTCGCTGCCCGCAGCTACCGGCCTCAAAATGGCTCGCCCCGACCTGACGGTGCTGGCGGTGGGCGGCGACGGCGACTACTTTAGCATTGGCGCGGGCCACCTGCCCCACGCCGCCCGCCGCGACATTGACATCACCGCGATTGTGATGGACAACGAAATTTATGGGCTTACCAAAGGCCAGACCTCGCCCACTTCACATGTTGGCCTGGTGACGAAATCTACGCCGGAGGGGAGTGTGGCCCAGCCGCTGCACCCGCTGGCCCTGGTGCTGGCCAGTGGCGCAACCTTTGTGGCCCGTGGCTTCAGCAGCCAGCCCAAGCAACTGGCCCAGCTGATTCGCATGGGCATGGAACACAAGGGCTTTGCCTTTATTCAGGCTATGTCGCCCTGTGTCACCTTCAACAACACGATGGATATTTATAAGGAAACGGTCTACCAAATCTCCGCCGACCACGACCCGACCGACCTGGCGGCGGCCATGCGCTACGCCACCGAGGATGGGCGGCTGCCGCTGGGCGTGCTCTACCATGTGGAACCGACGGACAAGGGCCTGCCCGCCGCGCCCCAGCCCTTCGACACGACAAAGTATCTGACGAGGTACATGGCGTGACGAATACTGCGTACTACATACTGCGTATTGCGTAATGTGCTGTCATGCTGTTATGCGCCTTACGCAGTACGCAATACGCAGTACGTAGTTCTTTATGAGTGAAACAAAGCTCCGCCTCTACCTCTGCACTGGCCCCCATTGCTCGGCCCGCAACAGTGCCGCCCTGCGCGACCAGCTGGAAATGGCGCTGTGGGCCCGTGGCCTGGATGCGACGGTGGAATTTCACACCAGCGGCTGCCAGGATCACTGTGACTACGGCCCCAATCTGCTGATCTGGCCTGGCCCCATCCGCTACTACGGCCTCACGCCCGCCATCCTCGAACAGATCATCGCCCGGCATCTGAAGGGCGGCGAGCCCGTCACAGAGCAGTTCGCCACGCCGGAGATGCGGCGGAAGCCGAGGTGAAGAACGAGTTTCGATTGGTTAGGGTTAGATGTCTGGATATCTGCATCAAGGTTGCGTAAACCCAATACGTTGTTGTAGCCTGAGTTGAACAACGCGCCCCGCGCCAACGAGTGTTGGTGCGGGGCGCGTTGTTGGGTTTACATCAGATTTCGATTGATCACAGTCACGTCATTTTAAGTAGTTCGTGAAGGAAGTTTCTTCGTCCACCACGGAACGCATTGTCATTCTGAACGACGTGAAGAATCTGCATTGCCATACGCTGGAGACCCCTCCCTGTGGTCGGGGTGACATAGCGATGCAATGCACCATAACTTCGTTGACGGACTACTGAGCGCAACGAAGACTCTCGTGCGATATTGCACCATGGTTCTTCGCTCAAGCCTGCCCTGAGCCACACCGAAGGGGTGACAGGAGGGACACTATCTTTCAGAATTTGATGTTACTACTCAAACGTCACATTGGGCGCAACCTCGCTAAAAATCTGGCGAAACTGGTCTAGAGACTGCGGCCCATTGTAGGCTTTGCCGTTTACCACAAAGGTTGGCGTGCCCGTGACACCGTTGGCCGTAGCCATGTTGAGATCCTGCTGCACACGCTGCTCATATTTACCTGAACTCAGGCAGGCGGCGAAGGCGGTGCCATCCATGCCCACGCCGGTGGCCACGGCGTTAATGGTGGCAACACTGAAGCCGCCGGAACCGTGAACGGGCTGATTGAGAAAGAGTGAGTCGTGATAGGGCCAGAACTTGTTCTGCTCAGCTGCACAGTAGGCACCCTGAGCCGCCAGTTCCGCCCCCTGGCCATGCAAGGGCGTGGGGTGGATCTCAAAACGCACCTTGCCGCTGTTGGCAAAGGCCTGAACAAAGGCCTGTTCGTAGTTGAGGGCGAAATAGCGGCACGACGGACACTCATAGTCCACATATTCAATCACCGTAATGGGGGCATTCTTTGGCCCCCAGGCTAAGCCGTTTGGCTCGGCGCTTGCCGGAACCGGGTGGTTGGTAATCTGCACTGGACCACTGGCCCTGCTGGCGGCCTGTTCACTCGATTGGCGACCAAGTAGGGCCACCGTTCCCAGAAAGACAACAACGAAGAGGGCGATGCCGCCCAGGATTAACCAGATATGCTGCTGCTGTTTCGCCTTGCGCCCACGGGCGGGGCCGACTGTTCGTTTTTGTACAGCCATCGTTTATCCTCGCATATAGTGGTATCTGCCGTATAGCTGAACAGTATAGCACAGCACCCGGCCCAGAACAGGCTAATCCGTGGGGCCAATACCGGCAATGGGGTGGCGATGCGGGGTATAGTGTTACGATGTGGCAGAAAGAATTCTCGGCGGCCCTGCGCTGGGCGTTTGCCGAGTAGAAGTCACTTCGCGTCCTGTTCAACGCTGTGCATCGCAGCAGTGAAAAGACCTGCTAGTTGTGCCCGCGCTTCGGGCGAGAGGTCGCTGATTTGCATACGACACCTCCATGTACCTGTCCGCTACTCATCACCTCATACTCGTCTTCTCTTTTAATCGTAAACAAGCGTTTGGATCGCGAAGGGCGCGAAAGCACGCGAAAATCACGAACGAGCGCTGTCGTTCGTGATTTTCGCGCTTGTTCGTGGGTTTCGTGTTCCAAAGCCTTCTCACTGCGTAACTCGTGTCATTTAGGGGCGACGCTCTAACGACGTTGATATGGCTCTGGCCAACCATTGACATAGGTTCTCTGGTGATGGTATTATTTTCACGCCCCGCTAACGAAACATTGCCGACAGTGCCCGGTGAAAACCAAGCAAGCGCTTTGCACACACGGTTTGCGGCCCAGCACAAAGGCAGGTTATGGACACGCAGCAGCTTGTTTCCCCAGGTCGCGAGGCTTTTCTTGCCACGCTTGCCGCCACACTTGCCCAGACACGGCTACTGACCCTCACCGGCCCCGGCGGCGTGGGCAAAACCTGGCTCGCCCGCAACCTCGTGCAGGGGCGCGAGGCCCACTGGGTTGACCTTGCCGTCCTTGCCGAGGGTGGCTTTGTAGTGCCTGCGGTTGCGGCTGCCTGTGGGATTGCCGAGCAGGGCCAGAAACCATGGCTTGAGCTGCTGTGCGATGGGCTGCGCGAGCGTGCCATGGTGCTGGTGCTAGACAGTTGCGAACATGTGCGGGAGGCAGTCGCCGAGCTGTGTACAGCCCTGCTGCCCGCCTGCCCAACGCTGACCATTCTGGCTACCAGCCGCGTGCCGCTTCAGGTTGCCAACGAGCAGCGCGTGGTGGTGCCGTCACTCAACCGGGCGGCAGCCCAGGCCCTGTTTGTGGAACGGGCCGCCGCCCGCGTGCCCGGTTTCAGCCTCGATGCCGCCACCTCTCCGCTGGTGGCACACATCTGCGAGCGGCTGGAGGGCATGCCCCTGGCCCTGGAGCTGGCCGCCGCCCGCCTGCCCCTGCTCACCACAGCCCAGATTGCCGAACGACTCGACCAGAGCCTGCCGCTGCTGGCCGCCCGAACCCCTGAACTACCAGCCCGCCAGCGTTCCCTGCGGGCCACCCTGGATTGGAGCTATGGGCTGCTCCCTGAGGAGGCCCAGGCGCTGTTGCGTCGTCTGGCCATTTTTGTCGGCAGCTTTGAGCTGGCGGCGGTGGAGGTCGTTTGTGAATTGCCCACAGCGCTTGATGGACTCGAAACGCTCCTTGACGCTGGACTGGTGGTGATTGCCCGCCGTGAGGAAGCCGCAAGCACCCGCTATCGTTTACACGAAGTGGTGCGCCAGTATGCCGCCGAACTGCTGGCAGCTGCGGGCGAGGCAGAAACCTGCCGCCAGCGCCTGGTGGAGTGGGCGGTAGCGCTGGCCGAACAAGCCGGGCCAGCGCTGGAAGGCGTGCAACAGGCGCTGTGGAAAGGGCGCATCGCCACGGAACAGGAGAACCTGCGAGCGGCCCTGGCTGCTGCCGAACAGGCGGGTGATGCTGAGTCTATGCTGCAAGTGGTCAATTCACTGAGCCAGTTCTGGAACAGCGGCGCGGTGGGCGAAGGGCGCGACTGGCTGCGGCGGGCACTGCACCTGGCAGGTAATCAGGTTAGCCTTGCCACGATCCGCGGCTGGAACCTGGCCAGCACGCTTGCCTATCGGCAAGGCGATTTGCCCGGCCTGCGGCAGGCTGCCGAAACAGCCCTGGGCCTGGCCCAGCGGCTTGAAGATGTTGAGGGCATGGCCGTGGCCCACCACCGCCTGGGTATCTACGAAGCTATGCACAGGAATCTGCCCGCAGCCCGCGACTATTACCAGCAGAGCCTGGCCCTCTACCAGGAAATGCAACACCAACGGGGCTTGCTTGGCGTGTTTAGTGGGCTGGCTCACGTCGCCATCCTCATGGGTCAGCCCGCTGAAGCCCGTGGCTATTATGAGCGGGCGCTGACCGTCACTCGTGCCATCAATGATACGCTCAACACTGGCGTCATGCTTTTCAACCTGGGCAACCTGACATTTAACGAGGACTGGGTGCGGGCTGAGCCACTCTATGCCGAGAGCCTGGCGCTGATGCGTGCGGTTGGTGCGACCTCCTACCTGCCACACCTGGC
>JALONX010000467.1 GCA_025454695.1 Chloroflexaceae bacterium | reverse complement strand
GCCACCACCGCCGCCTCGGCCACAGCCGGATGTTCCACCAGGGCGCTCTCCACCTCAAACGGGCCAATGCGGTAGCCCGCGCTGAGAATCACATCGTCGGCCCGGCCCACAAACCAGAAGTAGCCATCCGCATCCATGTAAGCCCGGTCGCCGGTAATATACCAATCGCCCCGGATGCAGTTCTGGGTCGCTTCGGGGTTGCGCCAATATTCCTGAAACAACCCCAGCGGGCGCTGCGGCACAATTTTGACGCCGATGTCGCCCTCTTTGCCGGGGGGCAGCACCGCGCCCTCATGATCCACCACCGCCAGCTCAAATCCCGGCGAGGGCTTGCCCATTGAACCGGGCTTCACCTCCAGCGGCGGGAAGTTGCCACAGATCAGCACCGTCTCGGTTTGGCCATAACCGTCGCGGATGGTCATGCCAGTGGCGTCGCGCCAGGTGTCAATCACCTCCGGGTTCAGCGGCTCGCCCGCGCCGGTGCAGTGGCGCAAATGGGTGAAGCGGTAGCTCTTCAAGTCTTCCAGCACTAGCAGGCGGTAGGCGGTGGGCGGCGCACAAAAGGTGGTGATGGGGTAGTTCTGCAAAAACTCCAGCGTCTCCTTCGCGCTGAACTTGCCGCGCCCGTCGTAGGTAAACAGGGCCGCACCCTGGCCCCACGGCCCAAACAGGTTGCTCCAGGCCGCCTTGGCCCAGCCCGTTTCCGAAAGGTTCCAATGCATGTCGGTGGGCCGCAGGTCGAGCCAATATTTGCCGGTGATGGTGTGACCGAGGGGGTAAGACGAGTGGGTGTGCAGCACCATTTTGGGATAGCCCACCGTGCCAGAGGTAAAGTAGATCATGCACGGGTCGCCGCTAGGCGTGGGCAAACGTTCGCATATGTCACTTGCGGCGCTCACCACGGACTCATAGCTCGTCCAGCCTTCGCGCTCACCGCCGACGACGATGAAGTGGCGCAGCGAGGGACATTGGCTGCGCACCTCGTCGAACTTGGCGGCGCTGGCAGCGTCGGTGATCACGGCGCTAGCCTCGGCCAGGTTGGTGCGGTAGACGATGTCCTTAGGCGTGAGCAGCACCGTGCCGGGCATGGAAACTGCGCCTACTTTCATAATGCCCAGGATCGATTCCCACCATTCCACCAGGCGCGGCAGCATAATAAATACCCGTTCACCACGCCCTAAACCAAGATTCGCCAGGGCATTGGCCACTTGGTTGGAGCGGCGGCGAAAGTCGGCAAAGGTGAGGTGGCGCTCGTTGCCCGGCGTATCCAGCCAGAGCATGGCTAGCTTCTCCGGGTCGTCGCCCCAACGATCCACCACATCGAAGGCCCAGTTAAAATCGTCGGGTACGCTGATGCTGAAATTCGCCCGCTCCGCCTCGTAGTCCACCATGTTGTGTTCGCCCGCTTGCGCCATCGCAACACTCCTCTGGCTCCACATCGCCTATGACATAAATGTACATTGGCTCTAGTGTACCAGCAGCTGAACGAGTGGTCAACAGGCAGAAGAAAGAACCGAGAGGTACTGCGTACTGCGTACTGCGTAATGCGTAAAGACACAGGCATTGATTGACATGCAATGCAACCGCACCGCCGTCGGGGCGCGGTCACCGACCCGCCCGCAATGCAATTACGCCGCTGTAGGGGCGCGGTCTGTGACCCGCCCGCAATGCAACCGCACCGCCCTGCACCATCCGCGTCGCTCACCCTGCAACGCCGTTGATCATCGCTGTAGAGACGCGAGATGTTGTGTCTCTTTCGTCGTTAATCTGTTGACGAATGGACTGGAATATGATGATCATGGCAATGCTTTATGAAGGTCTGAATCTTTGTATGGACTGGCACCCGTGCTGCGCTCATTCGCGCCAAAACTTTGTCTCTATTTTCTAACCAAAAATCTTTAACCGAACCATGCACGACTCGTTCAACCAAATAGAGTTGCTGGTTGTTGTGTCGCTGCTGTGTTTTTGTGATGCGGAGTTGGTAGGGTGGCGTGGAGATTGTGATACGCCTTTGGCCTTCATCTTCTAGAATGCCATCCAGTGTCGCAATCAACCCCTCAAGGGTGTCTTCAGTGTATTTGTCTTGCCGAGATGTAAAACGACTGAGCATTTGGCTGGAAGACCAGGAGAGCAGCGTGTTTCTAACCTTGTTGTATTCATCAGGTGGCAGTTGGGCAAGCTCATGTACAAGCTCCTCAAAAAACATGTTTGACATGCTGAAGAGTTTAGCGTCACCCACGGGAACTTCTAGCATGCTTCGCATTTCTTGCTCTACCCAGTGAATGAGTGTTTTTGAGTCCATCGCATACTCCTTTATGCTTCAACACGTTGTGTATGGGCACGATAAGATGCCGTCCGCACCGTTGTCAAGAGCAAGAAGGTGTAGAAGCGGCAGCCACTCGGTATAGCCATAACGCAGAGGTGTTGCCCCAAAATCGTTGTATACTGACCGAAGCAACCGGGAATTGGTGGAGATGGAAACGAACTTATGACCTCTGTGCCCTCTGTGCTCTCTGTGGCAAAACCTGCGGCAAATGTGCGCCCGACGCTGCTGGCGGTGCTGGCCCACCCCGATGACGAAACCTTTGGCACGGGTGGCACGCTGGCATTTTACGCCTGGTGCGGGGCCGATGTATACGTGATTTGCGCCACCGGGGGCGAAGAAGGCTCCGTGGATGAACACCACATGGCGGGCTATGCGTCGGTTGCGGCGCTGCGGGAAGCAGAACTGACGGCGGCGGCAGCCGAGTTGGGGTTGAAGGGCGTGCATCTGCTGGGCTACCGCGACTCCGGCATGCCCGGCGCTCCCTCCAACCAGCATCCCCAGGCGCTGGCCGCTGCCCCGCCCGACGAAGTTGCCGCCCGCGTCACCCAGCTCATCCGCCAGCTGCGGCCCCACGTGGTGATCACCTTCGACCCGATTGGCGGCTACCGCCACCCCGACCATATCGCCATTCAGCGGGCGGCGGTGCGGGCCTTCCACGCGGCTGGTGATGCCGATCTGTTCCCCGGCCACGAACCAGCCTACCAGCCCCAGAAGCTCTACTTTCACACCTTTTCGCGGCGCTTTTTGCGGCTGGTGGTGCGGCTGATGCCGCTCTTCGGGCGCGACCCGGCCCGCTTTGGGCGCAACCACGATGTTGACCTGGCCTCGATTGCCCGTGAGGAGTTTTCCATCCACGCCCGCATTGATTTTCTGCCCGTGGCCGACCGCCGCGCCGCCGCTTCGGCCCGCCACGCCAGCCAGGGCGGCGGCTCGATGCTGCTGCGGGGGCCGCTGGGCCTGCTCTTCCGGCTGCTCGGCGGCCACGAAACCTATATGCGGGCCTTCCCGCCAGCGCCGCCGGGGTTGCAGGAACGGGATTTATTTGTGGGCGTGGCGTGGCCGGAAGAGGGCTGACTTTGAAAAATGTGCAGAGGTTCATTACGTGGGCAAAACGAATCAACGTGTAGTCAAAGCTGGGAGCCTTGGCAAAATAAACTCTCATCCGACCAACCCCATGTGGGTAACGGCTCTGGCGCTGCTGCCCGATGGTACATTGCTGGCAATGTTTTTTCAGCGTTTACTGAAGTATGCAGAGGGTAAGTGGCAGCGCGTCTACAATTTCGAGCAGCGGCTGACGAGTAGTGATTGGGTTGAGCGGATGTTGTGGTGGCGCGATGGCCTGTGGTTGGGCAGCGCCGGTCTCTGGTTCTACCAGGATGAGAATCTTCAATGGATTTCAGCCCTCCCATGTGACCGTGTTACCGCCCTCCTTCTGCACGATGAGCGAACTCTGGTGGTCGGGTTTCATAAGGCTGGAGTCTGGCGCTCCTCCGACGGACAGCATTGGGAACAACTGGCCTACCCGGTTGATCCTGGTAGTCTGTACGCGCTCACCACTGATGCTCAGGGCAATATCTGGACAGTGGTGCAGGGCGACGAGCCATACCCGGATGCCAAACGTCCGGTGCGGCCATTCACCACTTCGTGGAACGACAGTGGCTGGACGACGGCGATGATGGAGGTCTGGAAATACGATCAGGCCAGGGCCGTATGGGAGCGGTATGCTTTGTTGCCAAAAGCCATTCGGGCTACTGCAATTACAGTAGATGCTGAAAACCGTGTATGGATTGGCGCCGAGGGCGATGGGGTCTGGTGTTACCAAAATCAACTACTCATACACAAATCCCGCCGAGTTGATGTTGAAAGCCTGTATGCCGATCAGCATGGACGAGTCTGGCTGGTAGGTCTCGATGATCTGGAACCTCATATATGGGAGCACGGAACATGGAAGCACATCCTGCCATCGCCAGGAACTGACACACAAGGTAACCCGCTGCTGTGGGATTTTAGTATCCCAAGTGCTAGTTGTTTCGACCGCCGTCAAGAACGGATCTGGCTTGGGACTAGACACGGAGAAATTGGCTGGATCAGCACCTCTCCTGCCGACGAGCTTGTGGTACCACGCCATGCGCCCTGGAGTGAGTTCTACGCGCCCGAGGTTGATTACGAATAGTATTCTGGTGCCAGCTTCACCTGCTGAATAAATTCAGGGTCGTGGCAGTAGAAGAACGAGGCCGCGTTGGCGCTCGCCAGGGCTTTGAGCTTCTGAATGCTGAGCAGCGCCGCCGTGTCATCACTGGTTTCGCCCGGCAGCACCTCGTCGCGGAAGTTCTCGGCCATGTCCCCCGCATCACCCACCAGCAGCACATTGCCCGTCTGCGGCAGCTGCACCAGCAGCGACTGGTGGCCAGGGGTGTGGCCCGGCGTGGCAATCGCTTGCAATCCCGGCAGCAGCGCTTCATCGCCGTCCAGCAGGTGCCAGCGCATGTCGGCAAAATTATAATCAACCTCGAACCAGGCCGGGCTGTGGTTGGGGCTGAAGGCGTAGGCGTGTTCGGCCCGCTGCACGCTGATGCGGGCGTGGCGAAAGTAGCGCAGGTTGCCGGTGTGATCCATGTGCATGTGGGTCAGCACTACCTGGCTAATGTCGCCGGGCTGTACGCCGATCTGTTCAAGCTGGGTCAGCAGTTCGTGCTGCGGCAGCACCATCGGCGGGTTCCAGCCCCGCCCGGTGTAATACTGTTCACACAGCCCTGGGGCGTTGATGATGGCGCTATTCACGCCCGTATCAACCAGCACCAGCCCCTGGCGCGTTTCCAGCAGGTAAGCCGAGATCGGCAAGGCCACAATAAAGCGATCGCCCCGATTGCGGGTCGAGATCGTCTTCGGGCCAATCTCATAGCCGCACAGCAGCACGTAGAGTTTTTGTATACTGGTCATAATGCGTAATGCGTAATGCGTAACGTGTAAACCACCAACAGCCAACATGCATAAACTGCCAACTGCCAACTGTCAACATGCATAAACTGCCGACTACCGACTGCCAACTGCCGACATGCATAAACTGCCAACTGCCAACTGCCAACTGCTAACTGGCCGCCAACGCCTGGCCCTCTGGTGCCTGCTGCTGGCCCTGCCCCTGGCCGCCCTTTCTAGCGTGCTGGGACTCCACGAAGCTCGCCCTGCTGTGGCCCAGGCCCTCGTGCGCG
>JALONX010000020.1 GCA_025454695.1 Chloroflexaceae bacterium | reverse complement strand
CGATCAGACTGCCGTAGCGCCGCCCCAGCCGGTGGTGCCCCATGTGCGCTTTGAGATGGTGCAGTTTCGCTACAGTGCCGAACTGCCCGACGCGCTCCGTGCCGTAAGCTTCGACATTCGGCCGGGCGAAACCGTGGCCCTGGTGGGGCATTCGGGTGCGGGAAAGTCTACTTGCATTCAGCTGCTGCTGCGCTTTTGGGATGTTACAGGCGGGCGCATAAGCGTGGGCGGGCACGACTTGCGGGCCTTTCCGCAAACAGCCCTCCGCGACCTGATCAGTCTGGTACCACAGGACATCTACCTGTTCAACACCAGCATTTGCGACAATATTCGCCTGGGTAAACCCCACGCAAGCGACGCCGAGGTTGAACAAGCGGCCCGGCTGGCCCTGGCACATGATTTTATTACCGCCCTGCCCCAGGGCTATGCCACAAACGCTGGGGAACGGGGGCTTCAGCTTTCGGGGGGCCAGCGGCAGCGCCTGGCCATTGCCCGCGCCTTTTTGAAGGATGCGCCCATCCTGGCGATGGATGAGGCAGTCTCGAACCTGGACACCGAAAACGAGCGGCTATTGCAGCAGGCCCTGGGGCGACTCAGAACCGGGCGCACGACCCTGATTATTGCCCACCGCCTCTCCACCATTCGCAGTGCCGACCGGATTGTGGTGCTTGAACAGGGCCGTGTGGCCGAAATTGGCACTCACAACGAACTTCTCGCCCGCGAGGGTGTCTATGCGCACCTGGTTGCCGCCCAGCGCAACGGCGTGCTTGGGGAGTTATGATGTTCATGAACGCGGGTCAAGCCAGTCGCGCAGGCCATCACCTAGCAGGTTAAAGCCCAGCACGGTGAGAAAGATGGCGTGATATAACCGGCATGGGCGAAACTTACCCCGTGCGCCCTTCCAATGTGCTTTCGGCCAGCAGGGCCAGGTTGTGCAGCGCGGCCAGCGTGGCGGCTGCGGGCGCTTGCCACAGCCCGCGCTGGTGGGCCTCCAGCAGCCGCTCGGTCATGGCCTGCAAAGCCCAGGGGTTGGCCTGTTCCAGAAACGTCTGCATCGTCGGGTCGAGCAGGTAGCGCTCGGCCACCTGTTCGTACATCCAGTCGTCCAGCACATGGGCCGTAGCATCGTAGCCATAGAGGTAATCCACCGTGGCGGCCAGTTCCAGCCCGCCCTTGTAGCCGTGGCGCTGCATGCTGGCCAGCCACTTCGGGTTCACCACCCGCGAGCGGAAGACGCGCCGGGCCTCCTCGCGCAGGTCGCGGGTGCGTGGGCGGGCCGGGTCGCTGCTGTCGCCAAGATAGCGGGCCGGGTGCTGGCCTGTCAGGGCACGAATGGTGGCAATCATGCCACCGTGGTATTGCAGATAATCATCGCTATCGAACAGATCGTGTTCGTGGTTGTCCTGGTTTTTGGTGGCCACCTGCACGCCGCTCAGGGCCTGGGCAAAGGCTTCACGGGCATACACACCGTCGGCCTGGCTAGTGTAGGCATAGCCGCCCCAGCTGAGGTAGACCTCAGCCAGATCGGCGTCGCTGCGCCAGTTTTGCCCATCCAGCAGCGGCAAGATGCCCGCGCCATAGCTGCCTGGCGCGGAGCCAAACAGACGATAGCGCGACTCACGGGCGGCCTCGGCGGGGGCCATGCCGGTCGCCAGCAGGCGCGCTTCAGCGGCCAGCGCATGGCGACGGGGGCCGTTCTGCGCTAGCGGCTCCTCCCGGCTCACCACGGCATGCACGGCCTCGTCAATCAGGCTGATTAACTGGGGAAAGGCGTCGCGGAAGAATCCGCTGATGCGACACACCACATCAATCCGGGGGCGGCCCAGTTCGGCCAGCGGCACCACCTCAATCCCCAGCACACGGCGGTTTTCGGCTTGCCAACGCGGGCGCACCCCCAGCAGGGCCAGCACCTGGGCTACGTCGTCGCCGCTGGTGCGCATGGCGCTGGTGCCCCAGATGCTAATGCCCACGCTAGTCGGGTAGTCGCCATGCTCCTGTCGGTAGCGGGCCAGCAGATCATCGGCCAGGCGCTGGCCCACGTCCCAGGCGGCTACACTCGGCACGGCCCGTGGGTCAACCGCGTAGAAGTTGCGACCCGTGGGCAGCACATGGGCCATGCCCCGCGTGGGCGCACCGCTGGGGCCGGGCGGCACAAACGCGCCGTTCAGCGCCGCCAGGGTGTGGGCCAGTTCGTCGTGGGCACCCTGGCGCAGCGCGGGGATAATCTGGGTGCAGGCGTAGGTGATTGCAGATTGCAGGTTGGCGATTGCAGATTGCAACGTAGAGATTGGCGATTCGAGCTTCGAGATTGGCAATGCGAGCTTGGAGCCTGGAGCGTGATCAACCGGCAGATTGTCTGGCGAAGCATAAAGCCAATCATGCACGAGCACATCTACGTGCTGCACATCCCAATCGTGGGAGGCGAGGGTGGCGAGGAGCTGTTTGCTTTCGGCTTCGATGAAGGCCAGGGTGTCGGCGTTGGTGCGCAGCTCAACGAGTCCGGGCGGCGACTCAAGTTCGATCAACCGGGCCGGGCGCGGGCCACATGCGGCCATGCCCGGCGGGTGGCTGTGGCTGTGCCCACTGGCCCCACCGGGGTTGACCACGCGAGGCAGCGGACGGCGTGCGCCGGGCCGCGCCTGGAGTGAGTCCCAGTCTTCGCCAAGCAGGGCGGCCACGCTGGCGGGCAGGCTGGGCACATGCAGGTTGGGCAGGCGCAGCAGGTGATACACCAGTTCCACCAGCCCATCGCCTGCGGGCAGCGTGCCAAGGATGTGTAGCCCGTCGCGAATCTGGGCACTGGTGAGTTCACACAGGTAGCCTTCCAGGTCTTCTAGCAGGTGGGCCACCTGGCGGCCTTCCAGTTCGGCCAGGGCGGGCGGCATAGAATCACCGCGCTGCTCGTCGCGCAGCAGGTAGCGCAGGTCGTCATCCAGGCGGTGGCGCTGCATCAGCTGCCAGATCTGGCGTTGCAGCAACGGCAGTTTGCTCGGATCAAGCTGCTCGGCCTGGTAATAGTCGTCCACCAGTTGGGCCAGTTCCACTAGCGGGCCATAGGCTCCGGCGCTGGCCATTGGCGGCGGCAGGTGGTCAATCAGCACGGCGTGGGCGCGGCGTTTGGCCTGGCTGCCTTCGCCAGGGTCGTTGATGATGAACGGGTACACCAGCGGCAGATCAGCGAGAAACTGGTCGGGGAAACAGTCGGCGCTGAGGCCCACGCCCTTGCCCGGCAGCCATTCCAGCGTACCGTGTTTGCCCATGTGGATAATTGCATCTGCACCCCACACCTCGCGCAGCCAGCGGTAGAGCGCGTAGTAGTGGTGCGGCGGCGGCAAGGTCGGGTTGTGGTAGACGGCGTTGGGGTCAAGATCGTAGCCACGGGGCGGTTGCAGCGCCACCAACAGATTGCCCAGCTCCAACCGGGCCAGGGCCAGCCCGCCAGCATGCACAAAAGCCGTGCCCGGCGGCTCGCCCCACTGGGCCACCATCGCTGCCTGGGTCACTTCAGGCAACTCAGCAAACCACTGGTTATACTGGGCACTCGAAACACAGGCGGCCTGGGCCAGCTGGGTTTCGCTGAGCCAGTTCTGGTCATAAGCACAACGGGCGATCAGCGCGGCAATCAGTTCGTCGCCGCTGGTGGGCAGGTTTTCCACATGGTAGCCCGCCGCCTGCATAGATTGAAGCAGCTGCATCAGTGAGGCGGGCGCATCCAGGCCCACGGCGTTGCCCACGCGCTGGGCTTTGGCGCTGCTGTTGGTCAGCACCACAGCGATGCGTTTGGAGGCGTTGGGCTTCTGGCGCAGGGCCACCTGGCGGTGCACCAGGCCCACCATGCGGGCAATGCGCTCGGCGTCGGGCTGGTAGCGGGCCGGGCCGTCCGCGCCTTCGGTCTCCTTAAACGAGATCGGCACGCCAATGATGCGCCCGTCGAATTCGGGAATGGCCACGTTCATGGCCGTGTCGAGCGGGCCGAGGCCGCGCCCGTTGTGCAGCCACTCCTCGCGGCTGGCGCTGGCGCACAGCGCCTGAAACACGGGCGGCCCCTGGGCGGCCTGGGCCGTTGCCATGTCAGCCATGCCCTGGCCCGCTGCAAAGCTCAGCGTACAGATAATGGCCTCGGGCGGGCCAGCCTCGTGCAGCAGCCGCAGGGCCAGCGACTCGCCCTGGGCGTCACACTCTTTGAGCGACTGGGTGAACACGGCCTGGGTTTGCATGCCCTGGCGGTCAATCTCGGCAATCAGTCCATCCACAAAGGTGGTGTTGCCACTGAGCAGGTGAGCGCGGTAGAAGAGCAGGCCAATACGTGGCCCGGCAGCTGCGGCCCGCCGGTAGATGCCGTGGCGCGGCAGCTCCTGCGGCGGCTCGTAGCCCCAGCCGGTGCCCAACAGCTGGTCGCTGAGGCATTGCAGGGCGTTGGCCAGGTTGGCGGGGCCGCCCGCCCGTACATAGCTGTTGATAGCATGCACCAGGGCCGCGCCCACGCTAGAATGGTCGGTCAGGTCAGGGTCGAGGGCTTCGACGGCGGGGAGACAGAGCAGGAAACGGCCCGCCGAGGCTGCCCAGCCCTGCATGCGGGCCAGGCCGTGCGTAAAGCTCCGCGTACCGTGGAGGCGAGCCAGCACCACCACCGCCTCGGGGAGCAGTTCGTCCAGCAGCGCATCCACGGCGGCGTCATCGTTCAGCCGCCCGATGTGGGCCAACCGCAGCGGCGCGAACCCCGGCGGCAGCAGGTGGCGGGCCTGTTCCAGGGCCAGCAGGTCGGTGTCGGTTTGGCTCAACACAAGAATGGTTGCCCTGTTGTGCAACGGAGACCAGTGTACGGGCATAGGTGTGTCCATGCTTCAATGCGAGGCTCCAACGTCGTCAAAATTCCACGCCCTTTTGCGCCCGAATGCCCTGGTCGCGGTAGGGGTGTTTGATTTCGCGCATCTCCGTCACCAGGTCGGCAGCTTCAATCAGCACTGGCGGCGCATCGCGCCCGGTGATGATGAGATGGAGCATGGGCGGCTTGTTGGCCCGCAGCCAGGCCACCACCTCGGCAGCATCCAGCCAGCCAAAGTGCATCACATAGGTAAACTCGTCCAGCACAAAGATGTCGTAGTCGCCACTGGCGATGTGTTCTTTGGCCACCTCCCAGCCGTGCAGCGCTCTGGCCTGGGTTTCGTCCATGTCGCGGCTCGTCCAGGTAAAGCCATCGCCCATCGGCGTAAGCGTGACGCCCATGCGCTTGAGCGCCCGTAGCTCGCCGTAGTTGGCATTTTCGTGCTTAAAAAATTGAATGCCGCCAATGCGCATGTCGCGGCCCCAGGCGCGGGTAATCACGCCGAGGGCGGCGGTCGTTTTGCCCTTGCCATTGCCGGTATTCACAATCAACAGCCCTTTGGTCACCCGCTTTTCCCGCGCTGCCTTGCGCTGCTCCCGTGCCTGCGGCGTAGACTCAGGCAGGGTGCCACGGGTTTCACGCTCGGCAGCCGTGGGAGCCGGTGTTGCTGCCCCCTCGTCCGTGGTGGCCACCTCGCCGTGTGGAGCTTCCACTGGTTCGGTCGTCAGCCGATGAAAGATCAGCTCCTCCACCGGCCTGCCGCCAATCAAATGTTCAGTGATAATGCGGGCCAGGGCCGCTGCATCCACATGGTGATACCAGATGCCGTCGGGGTAGACGGCCAGGATCGGCCCACCACTGCACACGCCCAGGCAGTCGGTGAGGGTGCATTTAATGCGCTGGGGGTTGGCCAGCTTTGTCAGCCCCCGTTCACGGGCCAGTTCGAGAAACTGTTGTTGCAGCAGCGCCGCCGCTTCTGGTGGGGCACAATCGCCGTTTTCGCAGATCAGCAGGTGGCGGGCGTAGGGCCGCATGGTTGGGGATGTGTCATTGCTCATAATGTTAAAACTCCTCCTTCGTTTCGCCAGGAAAGACGGAACAGGGTATACTGATGATAGATGCTGATAGCCTGAATCTTAGCAGCGGTACAGCTAACGGATGTGATGCATATGGGAGTACGACCTGCCACAACCTTTCTTCGTCTTGCCCTCAAGCGAGCCGCACGCGGCACAGGCTCGTCGCTCGCGTTTTTGGAACGGAGGACAGCTATGCAATCGGTGCCTGATCTCCAGCGCATCCTCGGTTCGATACGCTGGGTACTTGTGGGCGGCCTGGCGCTGCGTGCCTACATGCCCGAGCGCATGACGCTTGATGTAGACATCCTCATTCACGAGCGCGATGGTGACGCTGTCCGACATGCCTGTCTCGCCGCTGGCTATCACCTGGTTGGTCTCCTGAGTATTGGCGGATTCAGTCTGCAATCAGCGGACAGCAACGAGCCGCCCCTTGATGTGCTGACCCGATCCGATAACTGGTTGGATGGGGCGTTGGCTTCACCCAGTGCTGATGCAGCCGGCTACCCAGTTCTAGGAAAACCGTACCTCGTACTGCTCAAACTTCAGGCTGGTCGCACCCAGGATCTGGCTGATATTCAGCGCCTGCTGGCCCGCACGCCCACCACTGAACGACAATCCATTCGCAATCTTGTTTTCCAGGAAAGCCCCGACCTGGTGGAAGATTTTGACTCCCTGGTCACGCTGGCGGATCTGGAGTTTGGCCCGCCACGCCTGTCATAAAACCTTCAAACTTCGGTGTCACCAGGGGCGTGCCCAGCAGCGGGTGGCGACTCACATGGATGGGCAGGCCATAGGCCCGTTCCAGCAGGTCGGGCCGCAGCACCGCTGCGGTTGGCCCAACTGCCAGCAAACAGCCTTCCGCCAGCAGGGCCAGCTGATCGGCGATCAGGGCGGCCTGGTTGAGGTCGTGCAGCGTCACCACCACCGCCAGCCCGTCCGTGTGGGCCAGGCGTTGGGCCAATTCCAATATGGTAACCTGATATTTGAGATCGAGCGCGGCGGTTGGTTCATCCAGCAACAGAATGCGGGGTTGCTGGGCCAGGGCGCGGGCCAGCACCACCCGGCGCTGCTCCCCGCCGGAAAGCTCGTCGAGCCGCCGCTCGCGCAGGTGGGCCACGCCCGTGCGGGCCAGGGCCAACTCCACTGCCGCCCGATCATCGGCGGTGAGCGGCAACAGCCAGCCCCGGTGCGGCGCACGGCCCAGGGCCACTGCCTGTTCTACCGTGAGCGGCCAGCCCGCCGCGCTAGCCTGCGGGGCCAGGGCCAGCTGGCGGGCCACCGTGCGCGGCTCCATCCGCCAGATGTCATCTTCGCCCAGCAGGGCCAGGCCGCCCGCCGGGCGCAGCAACCGGGCCAGGCCATGCAGCAGCGTGCTTTTGCCCGCACCGTTGGGGCCAATCAGGGCCAGCACCGTGCCAGGCCGGGCACACAGACTCACCTCGCGCACCACTGCCCGCCCGCCGAGAACGCATGTCAGTTTGTCGGCTGAAAGCACCATGGACGTATACAAACGCAGATTGCAGATTGCAGAATTATGCAGTTCGCAGTTTGCAGTTCGCAGTTTGCAGTTCGCTGAACGCAGTTCGCTGAGCGCTGATTGCAGTACTATATAGTAACGTCAGTTCGGGCCAGGCGATGGAGGAAGGCCCCCAACGCACCCGGCGGGTATGGTCGGCAGGACACCTGCCCCACGGGGACACTGCGCGTGCAGCATCCTGAGTAGGCCCCACCCCGCCATCCATCCATCTGCCCGCGATGCTCCGGGCCGTATCGAAGGATGCGGATCGGTGGCACGATCCGCATCCTTCGATACGGCCTTCAGGGAGCCAGGCGCAACCATACACGCAGGGCGGCCTACTCAGGATGCTGGTGTGCATGCGCGTGCCTATCCCAAACTCAGGTTAGTACGTAGTTCGCAGTTTGCAGTTTGCAGGTCGCAGTTTGCAGGTCGCAGTTTGCAGGTCACAGTTTGTTAAACGCTGAACGCTGATTGCAGAATTACGCAGTACGCAGTTCGCAGTTCGCAGTACGTAGTACGACTCACCTTTTCCTCAACAGCCAGAGGAAAAACGGCCCGCCAAGCAGGGCGGTAATGATGCCGACGGGTAGTTCCAGTGGCGCGGCCACGGTGCGGGCGCTACTGTCGGCCAGCAGCAGCAGCAGGGCACCCAGCAGGGCGCTAGCCGGGATAAGCAGGGCATGGCCCGTGCCGCAGAGCAGCCGGGCGATGTGGGGAGCCACCAGCCCCACAAAGCCCACGATGCCGCTGGCCGCCACGGCTGCTGCCGTGGTGAGGCTGGCCGCCACCACCAGCAGCAGGCGCATCTGGCGCAGCGGCAGGCCCAGGCTGCGGGCATTGTCGTCGCCGCAGGCCAGCGCATCCAGCGGGCGGGCCAGCAGCCAGAGCGTGACCAGGCCCAGCAGCAGCGGCGGCGTGGTCAGCCACAGGTGGCCCCAGCTGCGCCCCGACAGGCTGCCGAGCAGCCATGCAAAAATCTCCTGTAACTGCCGGTCGTTCAGGAGCATCAGCAGCGAGACCAGAGCCGAGACCACCGTGCTGAGGGCCGCGCCCGCCAGGAGCAGGCCGGTGATTGAGTCATTGCTACCTGCCGCCAGCATGTAGACCAGCAGCACCGCCAGCAGCGAACCGGCAAACGCGGCCAGCGGCACCGCAACGGTTGGGCCGCCCTCACCCGTGCTGATGATAGCCAGGGTTGCGCCAAGGGCCGCCCCGCCCGACGCGCCGATCACAAACGGGTCGGCCAGGGGATTGCGAAACAGCCCTTGAAAGGCCGCCCCGGCCCCGGCCAGCCCCGCCCCCACCAGGGCCGCCAGCAGCGCCCGCGCCAGGCGCAGATCCCACACAATCGCCACATCTGCCGGGCGTAGGCCAGGGCTGTCAGGGCTGAGCAGCGCCTGCATCACCTGGGCGGGCGTCAGTGTCACCGCGCCGACACCCAGGCTCAGCAGCAGCGCCAGCGCCAACCCGCCCAGCAGCAGCGGCCCCCACAGCGCGGCGGGCCACACCCGCTGGCGCAGCCGCGCCCGCAACTGGCGGATCGCACGCATTGCACTCATTGGCTCAGCCCGTTCACTGGAACTTGTCGGGATACAGGGCTTTCGCCAGTGCTTCCAGGGCGTCGGCCAGGCGCGGGCCAGGCCGCGAGACAATATCGCCGTTGAGCACAAAAATTCGTCCGTCGCGCACTGCGGCCACGCTATCCCAACCCTCGCGGGTGGCAATCACCTCGGCCTTGAGTTTATCGCCGTGGCTGTCGGGGCCAACAATCACGGTCGGATTGCGCTCCACAATCACTTCGGCGCTCACCTGGGGGTAGTCTTCGCTGGCGTCGGCGAAAATGTTGGTTGCGCCCGCCAGCTCAATCATCTGGCCAATAAAGGTTTGTGGCCCTGCCGTCATCAGCGGCTCGTCGGTAATCTCCCAAAACACGCTGGGGCGCTCGGCGGCGGGAATGGCCGCAATGGTGTCGGTAACAGTCTTCACTTGCGTCTGCATGCGTTCAACCACCTGGGCGGCCTGGCTGCTGTGGCCGGTGAGTCCGCCAAGCTGGGTAATGTTGGCATACACCTCTTCAAACGTGCTGGGGGCCAGCACCAGCACAGGAATCTGTTGCGCTTCCAGCGCTTCCACCACCGGGCGTTGGCTGGCTGTCCCGGCGATCACCAGGTCGGGCGTGAGGTTCACAATTGCCTCGATGCTGATGGTTCGGGCCGAGAAACCGCCGATTTCGGGCAGCGCTTCAGCCTCAGCCGGGAAATTACAAAACTTCGTCACCCCCACCACCTGGGGGCCTGCGCCCACCGCAAACAGCATCTCGGTGACGGAGGGAGCCAGCGACACAATGCGCTGGGGCGTGCCCGCCAACGTCACCGTGCGGCCCAGGCCATCGGTCACGGTCTGCCCGGCGGCAGCTGGGGCCGCCGTAGGAGCCGCAACCGTGGCGGCTGGGGCAGGCGTCGCCGGGGCAGCAGTGGGGGCGGTGGCAACCGTGGGAGCGGTTGTTGGACTCTGAGCGGCGGGCGCGGCACCACAGGCGGCCAGCAACCCAACCAGGGCCATCACAAGCAATGATCGAAGCCAGATGTTCACAGCACAGTTCCTTTCGTGGCAAACAAAAAACCCTGACCTTCACGGAAGGCAGGGCAGCAGAACGAACCGGGCAGCGCCACGCGGAACAGCTAGGGAGCGCGGATCATGTTCTTCCTCCTTGTCGCGAGAAGGGACGAACGGACAGCATCGAGGCAGGCATCCTGGCTTCCGCACATGGCAATGTGCGATTACAGTTGCGGCACAGCGCTGGACTTGCACCAGCTTCCACCTTTACACCCTGGCATCCGGGCTATCGGGGTACCTCGACCATCAAGTTGTCTATGTGCAATGGAATAGGACTATTGTAGCATAGATTGCGCCCGGCGCAGGTGAACATTCCGCTACCACCCGTTTTAAGGAAGCTGGCAGCGAAACGCAGCGGCAATGGCAGGCATCCACTGGCACATGTGCCGAGGCTAAACACATGCTACCCACGATGTATTTCCGGGAATTCTCCTCGCTCTGTTCTGCCGACGACGATCAACCAGTACAGGAGCAACCCGATGAAGATGACCCAAACCGGTGTGCAACCACGCACACGACGATTTCCATTCCGCTGGTGGATGCCGGGCGCTGTGCTCTTTCTAAGCGCGGCTATCGTTCTGGTCTACGCTGCGAGCCACGGCTCGCAGGGAGCATGGCTGAGCATGGGCAGCCGCCCCTGGTGGATAGTAACGACGCTGCTGCACCTACCGTTTCTGGCCATTCTGTTCTTTCTTATCATGGGTATTATCGAACGAGTGGGCTATTTCTGGAAGGGGCGTGCCGCACAGCCAGCGGGCCGCCTGCCGGAAACCTATCCGACTGTGTGCGTGCAATTGCCAATGTTTAACGAACATGCCGTGGCCCGCCGCGTGATCGAAGCGGCGGCCAGCATGGAATGGCCCGCTGACCGCTTGATTATCCAGGTATTGGACGACTCAACCGATGAGGACACCCGCCAGCTGGTGGAACTCGTTGGCGCACAGCTACGCGCACGCGGGATTGACTGCCGCGTGCTGCACCGCACCGACCGCCAGGGCTACAAAGCCGGGGCGCTGGAAGCCGGACGCCGCCAGACCGAGGCTGAGTTTCTGGTCATCTTCGATTCCGACTTTTTGCCGCCAGCCGACTTTCTGATGCGCACCATCCCGCACTTTTTCCAGCCCGACGGCACGCCCGAAACCGATCTGGCCCTGGTGCAGGCCCAGTGGGGGCACCTGAACCACAACGAATGGGCTTTGACGCTGTCCCAATCGCTGTGGGTGGACGACCACCACACCTTGCAAATGTCCTGGCGCTCGGCGGCGCACCAGTTTGTCAACTTCACCGGCACCGCTGGCGTGTGGCGCGCATCGGCCATTGAAGCGGCAGGCGGCTGGAAGGCCCGCAGCCTGGTTGAGGACTGCGAACTGAGCTTCCGCAGCCTGTTTGCTGGCTACCGCACCAAATTTGTGAAAGAGATTGTGGCCCCTGCCGAACTGCCCGCCACCGTGACAGCCTACAAGGCGCAACAAAAGCGCTGGACGCAGGGCTGGGTGCAGCTGCAACGCATGCACCTGGGCACCATGCTGCTGCGCTACAAGGCCTCGCTGCTGCGGCGCGTGCATCTGCTCTACATGATGTGCATCTCGTGGCAGTGGCCGTTGTGGGCACTCTGGATGCTGCTGTTGCCGATTCTGGTCTACACCGGGCACTGGTATGGCGCATTCAGCCCAACAGCGGGTCTCGCGTTCTATCTGCTGCCCAGCCTGGTCTGGATTGCGATCTCGGCGACGCTGGCCTCGCTTGAAACACGGCACACCTATGCCGAACCGCTGACGCTGCGCAGCCTGCTCGGGCGCATGGCACGGGTCATCCCCAATATCGTCATCAGCACGGGCATGCTCCCGCACCAGTTCAGCGCCTTCTGCGAGGGCCTGTTTGGGCCAATGCACAGCGAGTTCGAGCGCACCCCCAAAGGAGCCACGGTGACCGTCGCACAATCAGCAGCGGCAGGCGGGGCCAAACCAGCGGCAAAGCGGGCCTACAAGGTCAAAATCCACCGACCCTATGTGCTGACCGAGCTGTTTTTCTGCGCCTATTTTGCTGCCTGGGCTACCCTCTTCGCACTCGCCGGGCTGGTCTGGTGCGCGGTGATTGCGGGCTACATGGCCAGCTGCATCCTCTATCTCGTGTTTCACTATGGCGATCACCACGGCAACGTGTTGTTCGTGCTCGACCGCCGCAAGCTCATGCCGTGGCTCGGCCCCTCACGCATGCTACGCGAAGGAGAAAGCGCTGGACTGAAGCGGTGAGGGTTCGTTGTGCCAGTAGCGAGCACGTACTAACATCTACCAAACTATCGCCCGCCTATCTCAATCCTGAGAGATAGGCGGATTTTTTATCCCCCACATGCCAGGCAGCACAGCCAATAACCCCGTTTGACACCTGCCACACGCCAACGTTGCCCCACCTCAGTTGACACGCAGCACCGGGTTGACAAAAGCGATCAGCCTTTGTACTATGTTCTAATTGATACAATATCTCAAAAAGGGGTGGGCGCGATGCAACAACTTCCGGTCACGGTGCTTTCTGGCTTTCTGGGGGCAGGCAAAACCACCCTGCTCAACCATGTGCTGCACAACCGGGCCGGGCTGCGGGTCGCGGTGATTGTGAACGACATGAGCGAGGTGAATATTGACGCCCAGCTGGTGCAGGAGGGTGGAGTCGCCCTGAGCCGCACCGACGAGAAACTGGTAGAGATGAGCAACGGCTGCATTTGCTGCACGCTGCGCGACGATCTGTTGCAGGAAGTGGCCCGCCTGGCCCGCGACGGGCGCTTCGACTATCTGCTGATTGAATCGACGGGCATTTCCGAGCCGCTGCCGGTGGCGATGACCTTCACCTTTCCGTTGCCAGACGGCCAGCGGCTGAGCGATGTGGCCCGTCTCGACACCCTGGTGACGGTGGTGGACGGTGCGACCTTTTTGCAGGACTATATTTCGGCCCGCAACCTGCGCAACGAGGGGCTGGCCACTGGCGCTGCCGACAGCCGCAGCCTGGCCGACCTGCTGCTAGAGCAGGTGGAATGCGCCAATGTCATCGTCATCAACAAGGTTGACATCGCCAATCCCGGCGACCTGGGCCGCCTGGAAGACCTGCTACGCCACCTTAACCCCACCGCCCAGCTGGTGCGGGCCAGCCACGGGGCGGTGCCGCTGGAACAGCTGCTCAACACGGGCCGCTTTGCCATGGAACAAATTGAACATTCTCCGGGCTGGCTGCGGGAATTGCAGGGCGAACACACCCCGGAAACCGAGGAGTATGGCATCAGCAGCTTTGTCTACCGGGCGCGGCGGCCCTTTCATCCCCAGCGGCTGATGAGTCTCATCACCGACAGCACGTTGCAACAGGTGTTACGTTCCAAAGGCACCATGTGGCTCGCCACGCGGGTGTGGCGAGCGGGCGTGTGGGCCAAGGTGGGGCGCTATGCTGCGCTCACGGGTGGGCGCACATGGCTGGCGGCCATCCCCGCCGATGAATGGCCCCAGACGCCGGAGGTGTCAACCTACCGTGAGCGCTACTGGCACCCGGAGGTGGGCGACTGTCGGCAGGAACTGGTGTTTATTGGCATCCACATGCCACGGGCGCAGATTGAAGCCGGGCTGGATGCCTGCCTGCTCACCGACGCCGAAATGGCATTGGGGCCAGAAGGCTGGGAGTCGTTCAGCGACAGTTTCCCGCGCTGGGCGTGAGGAGTTTTTGCATGTTGGATTGGTTGATTGTGGGCGGAGGCTTGCATGGTGTGCATCTGGCCCATGTGCTGGTGCGCCGGGGCGGGGTGCCGCTGGAACGGCTGGCCCTGCTTGACCCCCACACGCGGCTGCTGGCCCGCTGGCAGGAGATGACGGCCAACACCGGCATGGCCTTTCTGCGCTCGTCACGGGTGCATCACCTGGGGCTGGCCCCCACGGGCCTGATCCACTTTGCCCGCAGCCACGCCCCCCAGCAGGGGCAGTTTTACGGCCCCTACGGTCGCCCCGCCCTGAGTCTGTTTCAGGCCCATTGCGAGGCAATTGTGGCCGAAACGCAGCTCGACCAGCGTCACCTGGTGGGCCAGGCGACCGGTCTGGAGCGGCTGGCCCATGGCTGGCGGGTGGAAACCGACCAGGGCGAACTGACGGCGCGGCAGCTGTTGCTGGCCATCAGCGTGTGCGAGCAGCCGCGCTGGCCCACCTGGGCAGTGGCCTTGCAGGCGGCAGGTGCGCCCATCCAGCACCTCTACCAGGGCGGGTTTCGGCGCGAAGCCCTGCCACCCTGGCAGCATCTGGTGGTGGTGGGCGGGGGCATCAGTGCGGCGCAAGCTGCCCTGGCCTGTGCCCGCCAGGCTCCCGGCACCGTCACACTGCTGCTGCGCCACCCCATCCGCGATGCCAGCTTCGACAGTGCCCCCTGCTGGCTTGGCCCGGCCTGCCTGGCCCGCTTCTGGCAGGAACCACACATGGTGCGACGGCGAGAGATGATTGCCGCTGCCCGTAACCCCGGCAGCATGCCCAGCGATGTAGCCCGTTCGCTGCGGCGGGCGGTGCGCTGCGGCATGTTGCGGCTGTGCGAAGCAGAGGTGAGCAACGGCAGCTACCAGGGCAGCGGGCCGTGTACGCTTCAGCTGCGCGATGGCGCGACTGTGCAGGCCGACCAGGTGCTGCTGGCGACGGGCTTCGAGCAGAGCCGCCCTGGCGGGGCCTGGCTTGATGCGGCGATTGCCGCCTACGAGCTGCCGTGTGCCCCGTGTGGCTACCCGGTGGTGCAAGCCTCATTGCAGTGGGCCAGTGGCCTGTTTGTCACCGGGGCGCTGGCCGAACTGGAGCTTGGCCCACCGGCCCGCAACATCGCCGGTGCCCGCCACGCCGCCGAACGGCTTTGTGGCAGCAGGTAGCCCAGGCGTAGCCCGGCCAGCCCGTAGCTCCTGGTAAGTGAGTTGATCACAACTATGCGGGGCGACCGGGCAAACAACTCATCAATCAACCGAAAGAATCACCACGGCGCTCGCTTTTGCCAGAAGAGCAAAAGCGAGCGCCGTGGTGAGCGACGCACATAGCGCGGCAACCGTTGTTTCACATGGTGGCTAGCGCTGGCGCAGAGCCGCCAGCACGGTCGCCTCGCGCTCAGCGCTCAGCCCGGCCCGCCATTGATGATCAGCGGGGCGAGAGGCAGCCCAGGCCAGCGTGTCGGCCACGGTCTCGCCGGTTGGCCGGAAGCGCAACCCGGCAGCAACCGCACGGGCATTACTGATGGCGGCAAACCCCTCATACTCAGGCGCGGCAGGCACCCACAGCGGCAACTCCGTCCAGGGCTGCACCTGGTGCGCTTCAAGCACGGCAGGGCTTGCCCACACCGGCTCCGGGGTGATGCCGCTAACCGCGCCGCAGCATGCAATCAACTCCGTGAATGGCTGCGGCTGAGCCGGGCCGGTGGCGTTGTAGGTGCCCGTCGCGCCCTGCTCAACCATGCGTAGCGTCCACTCGGCCAGATCACGCACATCAATATACTGCACCGGGAAATCGGCTGGCTCTGGGGCGAGAAAAGGGCCGCCACGGGCTACCCGGGCTGGCCAGTAGGTGAAGCGGTCGGTCGGGTCGTGTGGGCCGACGATCAAGCCGGGGCGGATCACCAGCGTGCGGCCGGGTAGGGCCGCCGCCACCACTTGCTCGCAGGCCGCCTTCAGCGGGCCATAGGTTGCCCCGTTGACCTCCTCCACGAGCGGCTCGTCCAGTGTGCCCACCGGCGCGTCTTCATCAATCTGGCGCTGGGCAAAGCTGGCATAGACCGAGATCGTCGAGATAAAGGTGTAGTGCTGCACCAGGGGTGCCAGCAACTCCGCCGAGGCGCGTACCACGCGGGGCACATAGCCGCACGTGTCAATCACGGCATCGAAAACACGCCCTGCCAGCGGTGCCAGGCCCCCGTCGCGGTCGCCGTGGATACGCGCCACCTCCGGGAAAAGATCGACGCCGTGCTGACCACGGTGGAAACATGTGACCGAATGGCCCCGCGCCAGCGCCGCCGCCGTGAGGGAACGCCCGAGAAACATGGTTCCACCCAAGATGAGTAGCTGCATGACATGCTCCTTTCAGCTAGCAGCCTGGATTATACACGGGCTGCTGGCAGAGGGTTGCGGCAAGCCGACTTCACAACGCTACGCCCTCTTGTGCCCACATGCTCTGGTGGTGTATAGAGATGCTGAATTCCGCACATCTCCGTCACGAGGTTGGCGAGAACACAGCTTCCGTGCGCTGGCCATCAAGCGGCTGCACAAACAGGTTGACCTGTTCCAGCCCATCGAGCAGGGCGCGGCTGTCCGTGTGCTGCCACACCGCATCGCACCGGGCAGCGCTGAAGCGTTCGAGCATGGCAGTGTCAAGCACAAGCTGCTGGAGTGGGGCCGCTGAATCTATGCGCGTGCCTGCAACAGCGCGAACGTAAGTGCAACGGTCGCCAGCAGGGCCGTCGCTGTGCGCACATGGTTCCAGGCCGTCCAGTTGCGTAGATAGCCAGACCAGTGACGAGCGGCATCGGTGCTCGCCGGATCAACGGTTGCCAGAGCGTTGTTCATCGGCACATTAAACACGGCCGTCACCAGGAAGGCCCCGCTGAAATACAGCAGCCCGCCGACGAGCAAGAAAACAGCGCCAGGACGCTGCCACTGGAGCAGCGCAGAAATAGCCAGCAGGAAGCAGGCGACTGCTGTGCCCAGGAATAGGGCTAAAAACAGCGGATTGATTGCCGCCCGATTGAGCGCTTGCATGGCGGATAGGCCTTGTGATGGCGGGAGTTGGGCCAGGCCGCGCATGACGAAAGCCGAGAAGGCGAAAAAGACGCCAGCCATCAATCCGCAGCCCATAGCCGCACATAATATTAAGCTGAAGTGTAAGTTTTTCATATGCGTTACCTGACCCACGGCTCCCGCCCCAGCGCCTGTTGGACGCGGTTCCGTATCGGCATACCACATACCGCGAGGCAACCCACCACCTGGCGTCCGATGTTGCCCGAACCGCCCGGTACCAGCACAATGTTCGTCTGGCGTGCGGCGTTGCTGCTGTTCTTCATGTCTTCCTCACTCTACGAGCGCACGGCGTGGTTGGGCTGAACTCAACATTAGCCCGCAGCGCGGCGTGCGTTCGTCCATACCGGTTTGCACAATGTCCAGTATAGCGACGAATGATGAGCGTTTCAATGCTTAAACGTCGTTGTTTTTTGCTCGTTCGTCCAAATCAATAGGATTGACGATGGCCCATGGTACGATATATACTGAACCACATGCATACTTCACCAGCTCATCTTGGGGCTTTGAACGATCCGTGGGGAACAGCGGATCCGTTGGGAGAAACGCTCCACTTCCTGCGGATGAGCGGTATCTTCTACACACGTTCTGAGTTTACAACGCCGTGGGCACTCGCCTTGCCACCGCTGGAGGATTGCCTGATGTTTCACGTTGTCACGTCTGGGCGCTGCTGGCTTGAAGTCGAGCGCACCGAACCGTGTCTGCTGGAACCGGGCGATTTTGCGCTGGTGCCACATGGCGCAGGGCACCAGCTTTCGAGTGCGCCTGGCATTCCTGCCGCAGCACTGTTCGATCTCCCGCGTGAGCAGATCAGTTCCCGCTATGAGGTGCTTCGACATGGCGGCGGGGGCGCGGCCACCAGCCTGATCTGTGGCGCTGTGCGCTTTGACCACCCGGCTGCACGGCGACTCGTTCAGTTCCTGCCGCAAATGATCCACATCACGGCATGGAACTCGCCCCAACTGGAATGGATGCAAAGTACATTGCGTTTGATGGCCGCCGAAGCCCAGGAACTGCGGCCAGGTGGCGAGACGGTGATCACGCGCCTCGCCGATGTGCTGGTGATCCAGGCCATCCGCTCGTGGATCACGGAGGATCCCGCCGCGCAGACCGGCTGGCTCGGTGCGCTGCAAGACAAGCAGATTGGCCGCGCCCTGGCGCTCATTCAGCGCGACCCGGCCCGCGCATGGACGGTGGAGGCGCTGGCATCTGAGGTTGCTATGTCACGTTCGGCATTCGCCGCCCGCTTCACGGCGCTGGTCGGCGAACCAGCGATGCGCTACGTCACGCGCTGGCGCATGCACATTGCGCTGACATGGCTGAAGGAGGAGAACACCCCACCCGGCGAGCTAGCACAGCGGCTTGGCTACCAATCCGAGGCCGCGTTCAGCCGTGCGTTTAAGCGCTTGATTGGCGTCGCGCCGGGCGCGGTGCGGCGGGCTGGCGCGGCGGCGAAAACGGTCTGGTCTCAACCCCAGGACACCTTTCATGACCACGCACCGCACTATCCTCCATCTTGACCTGGATCAGTTCTTCTGTGCAGTGGAAACGCTGCGCGACCCCAGCTTGCAGGGCAAGCCGTTTGCGGTGGGCGGACGACCCGAAGGGCGAGGCGTGGTGGCCTCGGCCTCGTATGCGGCGCGGGCCTTTGGGGTGCGCTCGGCCATGCCCATGGCCCATGCGGTGCGGCTCTGCCCGCAGCTGATTGTGGTGCGCCCCGATTTCCCGGCCTACCGCGCCGCTTCGCAGCAGGTGATGGCCCAGCTCCATGCGCTCACGCCACTGGTGGAGCAAATCTCCGTTGACGAAGCGTTTCTCGATGTCAGTGGGCTGGATGGGCCAGGGGCAGCGCTTGCCGCACAGCTCCAGGCAACCATTCGTGACGCCGTGCAGCTCTCCTGTTCGCTCGGAGTGGCCAGCAACAAACTGGTGGCCAAAATCGCCACCGATGTGGGCAAAAGCATGGCCCGCAGTGGGGCCATCCCCAGCGCCATCTGCGTGGTTGCGCCGGGTGAGGAAGCGGCCTTTCTCGCCCCACTCCCGGCGTCAGCCCTGTGGGGGGTTGGCCCAAAAACAGCCGAGAAACTGGCCGCACTGGGCATATTCACCATTGGTGACCTGGCCGCGTGGCCCGCCGCTGACCTGGCCCGCCGCTTCGGGCAGCATGGCGACGACCTGGCTCGCCGCGCCCGTGGCATTGACGAGCGACCCCTGGTTACCGAACGGGCCGCCAAATCCATCTCGCAGGAAACGACCTTCGCCGAGGATGTGCGCGATCAGGCACAGCTGGAACAGACGCTGCGAACCCAGGCTGTAGCCATCGCCGCCAACCTGCACCGCAAAGGCCTGATGGGCACCGCCATCAAACTCAAACTGCGCTGGCCCGACTT
>JALONX010000466.1 GCA_025454695.1 Chloroflexaceae bacterium | reverse complement strand
CCCGACGCGCCCACCAGCCCAAACCAGAAGACTCGGCGACGGTGCCGCCGCACGAGGGGCCGCATGCGGGCCAGGTAGGGCAGTCGGGTCGAAGGTGTCTCGTTGCCGAATTGGTCGAGTTGCACGGTTAGCTCCGTAAAAATTCAAGCGGCACCTGGAAAGGCTGCCAGAGGGTGATCGGAAACGCGATAATGAGATACAGCACCACCATCGCCGCAAGTTCGGCGAACTGGCTGCCCCGGTGCTGGCGCTCCTGGGTGCGCAGCGCGTGAAACAGACCATCGGCAGCGAGGATAGCGAGTAGCAGCAGTGGTACCAGACTCATCAGGCCATAGGTTTGAAAGCGCACGGTGCCCAGATTCAGCAAGAACTGTTCCTGACTAAACAGGGCTAGCCAGTGGTCGGTGTAGGGGTTGGCCGCGTTATACGGCACCATTGGGTTCACACTGCTGATAAGGAAGCCAATGGCAATGCTCCAGGTTCCCGTCAGTAGCAGCGCCGCCCGCACCGGCCAGGCCCAGGGCCGCGCCAGCGTCACCACAAACGCCAGCGGCAGCATCAGAAACGGCAGGCTGGGGATGAGAAAGCGCGGGCCGGGCGTGCCACCGCCTAGCGGCAGATAATAGGCCGAATTCCACAGAATAAACAGCACGCCAATGGTGAGGCAAAGCACCAGCTCGCGCCGCCACTGGCCGCCACGCCACATGAGCCATGCGCCCAGCGGCAGCAGCACAAAAAAGAGCGACTGAAATAGCAGGCCCTGCGAGCTGAACATAATCTGCACAAAGGAGTTCCATTGGGGGATGGTGATGCCGAAAATGCCCTCTTTCATCCCGGCGAAGTCGGGGTTGCTCACATACTGGTAGGCAAAGCGCAAGGGGTGCCCCAGCGTGACGTAATTGAATGCGAGCAACAGCACGGCCCAGGGCAGCCCGCCCAGCACATACCAGCCCAGCTTCGGCCAGGGGCGCACAAAGCTGGCTGCGTACAGAAACAGCAAGGCGACGATCAGTACCACCTGGTATTCGGTGATCACGGCCAGGCCACCGAGGGTGCCTGCCAGCAGCAGCCGCCATGTGGTAGGCGACTCAGTGCGGGCCTGGAAGAGCAGGTAGAAGGCCGCAAAGACAAAAAAAGTCGCCGTCTGGTGGCCAAAGAACATGGTAGCGAAGGGAAACGCCATCGTACCCAGGCCATAGAGCAGGGCCAGCGCCACGGCCCAGGGGCGGCTGCCGATGAGCCGCACCAGCAGGGCGTAGAGCAGCACCGCCAGCAGCGCCGAGGGCAGCGCCACCACCGCCACCGAGACGACATACATTGGGTAGCGCATGGTGTCGTCGGCCTGCGAGGCGGCGAAGTTCTGCATCTGGCGCAGCCCCGCATACACCGGCGCACCAAACAGACTCGTGCCAAAAGCCTTGTCGCTGTAGTAGTTGCCTTCAAACAGGGCTTTGTCGCCCGTCTGCTCCTCATAGGCATTGATGTTGAACGTGCCGTGGTTGACGGCGCTCATAATCAGGGCCATGCGGCTGGTCTGGTTCCAGCCGGTGAACTGAAAGAAATAGGAGTAACACGCCAGCAGCAGCAGCCCCAGAATGAGGCCAACGCGGCGGTTGGGCGTGAGGATGGTTTGTGTCATAGCTGGTTCCTTACAAAAAGGGAAATGAAGGAAATGAGGGAGATGAGCTGGAATACCATAACTCACGGTGTCATTCCGAACGAAGTGAGGAATCTGCATTGCAGTAGCATTGAAGACCCCTCACTTCATTCGGGGTGACATGGATGGGCAAGGCTCACCGGCTTCATTGTCCTTCCGTTTTTAGTTCTCGGCATACGCTGAGGGTAGACGAAGGGTTGAAGGGTCGGCCAATCGTCAATCGCCAATCGTCAATCGTCAATCGCCAATCGTCAATCGAGTAATCGTCAATCGTCAATCCTCTGCTCCCCGCCGCCGCCAGAGCCAGAAGTCGCCCTGACCCCAGATGGTCTGGTAGGGGATGCGCCGCACCAGTTCGTAGTGTTTGCCATTTTGCAGGTTGCCGTCAATCTGGTGGGTCACATTGGCGCTGGGGCCGTCGTAGTGCAGAATGACGAACTCGAAATAGCCGTTGTCAATCGCGGCCTGGTAGGCGGGGATGCCCTGCAACTTCGCCCCGTCAGGGGTGGTGTACTCAAACCAGTAGAGGTTGCTCCACTGCCAGTTGCTTACCACATCCTGTAGGTAGTAGCGCGGCACCTCGGAAGCCTCGGCCAAAATGCGCCCACTGTCGGGCCGCACCTGGGTGCGCAGCGTCTGGATGAGTTCGACGGTGTCAGGCCATTCATCAAACAGCCGCTGGGCCTGGGCCAGCCCACTACTAAAAATCAGCAGGCAGAGCGACACGCCCGCCAGCCAGCGTAGGCCCGGCTGCACCAGCCGCCCGCCCTGGTCAATCAACAGGTGAACAGCGTAGCCCGCCAGCGGCGCGGCAAACAGCAGGCCAAAGGCCACGTGTTTATGCATGGAAACCAGTTCGCCTTTGTAGAAATGGTAGGCGATGGGCAGCAGGGCCGTGCCAAACAAAGCCAGCGCTACCAGCCGCCGTTCGTGGCGGGTGCGCCACAGCTCCAGCGCCACCAGCCGCCGCGAGCGCAGGCTGGCCACCAGGCCCAGTAGGGCCAGCCCCAGCAGCACGCCACCCAGCATGGCCCGTTCCAGCAGCTGGCTGAAGGGCGCACCGATCAGCACCGTGCGGTCGGTGGTGGTGCGCGTCAGGCCGGTGAGCATCTGCCGCCCTTCAGCCGTGAGCACCAGAAAGGCCCCGCCCAGCACCAGCGGCAGGATAAGCGCCATTTCCACCCGAATCAGGGCTTCTTTCCAGCCATAGCGCCGCCATGTGTACCAGGCCAGTAGCCCCAGAATTGTCGGCACAAATAACAGCGCTGCGTATTTGGCCGCCACTGCCAGCAGCAGCAGCAGGCCCAGCAGCCGTGCCCCGCCGGAGGTTTCGGCCTGGCCGCTGCGAATGGCCAGCACCGCGCCACATGCCAGCAAGCCCAGACTCAGGGCGTCGAAGGTGGCGAAACGGCCCAGAAACAGCACTGTGCCCTGGCAAGCGAAGATCAGTGCCGCCAGCACGCCACTTTCGCGGTTAAACACCAGCCGACCCAGCTGATACACCATCGCCGTGGTGATCAGCATCCAGACCAGGCTGAACATGCGGGCAGCTTCCAGCCCGCCGATCATATCCAGCGCCCCGGCAATCACCGGGTAGAAGTGGGGCATGCCCGAGAAGTAGGCCCCATACGGGTCGTCAATAAACGGCCCGCCAAACCACATGGAAATCAACTGCCGCCCGGCGTAGACGTAGAGCGCCTCGTCCTGAAAGGCGGCGTTGCGCAGGCTCAGGCTGGCAATCGTTTGCAGCAGCAGAATTGCCAGCAGCGGCCCGTGAGTCGCAAGCCACGCCGGAAGAGCGCGGCCTCGTGCGGTGGGAAAACGTAAAGTTTGTGGTGCTTGCATTACTGATTTGCTCCTGCTGGCTGGGCCTGCTGCCCAACGCCCGCCTGATTGATAGCGTCGCGCATGGCGGCCAGCACCTGCGGACTCGACGCCAGCGACCAGGCCTGCTGATCGGCGTTGAGGGTGCCGTTCTGGTTTGTCGGGCCGCCCTCGTGGTAGAGAAAGGCGTACACATTGGGCGTGGTTGCAATCGCCGCACCCACCTCGCGCAGCCAGTTCGCCTTGCGCTCGGCTTCGCCAGCGGCGCTCACCTCCACAAACAGCGGCTTGCTGGGGTAGCGTTCAACCGCCGCCCGAAGCGCCGTCGTCGGATCGGCCCAATCGGTATCGGGAAAGCTGATTAGACTCAGCAGCACGGCGTCAATCTGGTCGGCGGCTGGGGCGTAGCGGGCGTCGTTGGCCGGGTCGGCAGCGGCCCAGACCCAGGCCACGTTGTTGGCCCCGGCTTCGGCAAAAATCTGGCGCACATGGCTCCAGGCTCGTGGCGCATCCTGGGGGATGCCACCGTTGGCGACCGCAGACGAGAGCGACCAGTTGCGATCCACATGGGGCAGAATAGACAGATAGACTGGCCCACCGTAGGTGCGAATATCGTTGGCCCAGCGGCGCAGGGCTTCATCATGCAGGCCGTTGGCAATGGCGGGCAAACTGGCGTTGATCGGGTCGTCGGCGGGGCTGCCAAACAGCAGCGTGAGCCAGGGCCGCCCCCCGCTGGCCTGAAGCTGGCTGGCCCAGGGCTGATCAAAGTGGTCGCCAATGGTCTGAGTCCGCCCGACCACGGCAAACTGCTGGCCAAGCTGCTGCTCCAGTTCGGCGGGCCGCGACTGCACCAGTTCCTGGGGCAGGGCCAGGCCCAGCCGGGGCCGCCCGCCATCCACTGCCAGGGTGAAGGGCTGCGCCGGGGTGTGCAGCATGGCCGGGGCCGCCAGGCATGCGATCAGGGTGGTGGCAACCACGCCGCCGCCCAGCGCCAGGGGCAGCCGCTTGAGACGAAATGGGCGCACCGGTGCGCCCGTCGGGCGGGGCCGCGCCGCCCCGCGCAGCAGACCAGCGTCTGCCGCCCCTAACCACAGCACGCCGCCAAGCAGCGCAGCTGTGTAGGCCACCCAGATCACGCTGACCAGCATTGGCCCACTGGAAATGCCCAGCCAGAAGGCATAACCAATGCCAACCAGGCACGCGGCCAGCCCCAGCATGTGGGGCCAGAGCTGGCCGAGGCTATTGCTGTTACCACGTTGCTTGGCCGTGACGCTAAAGCCCACCCGCCGCCCGGTGAGAACCGTAAACAGGCTGCCAACCAGCACGGGGAAGCTGCCAAAGCCAATGACAATGCCGCGCATGCTGCTGCGGCCCCACACTACCCACCAGAAGGCGACCTGGGCCATCAGCCAGTAGGGCAAAAAATGCCAGAAGAAGTCGCCCAGGGTTGCGCCCTGCACCGCCGGAACACCCACAAAAATAAACACCAGCGGCGCAACCAGGTAGACCAGGTCGCGCACGCCACAGAGGTAGTGGGTGCAGGCCAGCGCATACTGTAGCCGCTGGGCCGGGCTGAGTCCGCCAACCCAGGGCAAAAAAATTTGGCGCCAGTGGCTCCGTAGCACACTCAATGTGCCAATCGCCCAGCGCCGTTGCTGATTAAAATAGGAGTGTAAATCCATTGGCCCCAGCCCGGTTGCCAGTTGCTCGCGCACGAACATGCTGCGCCAGCGCGGGTGCAACTCGATGGAGGCCATAAAATCTTCGGTAACGCTACTTTGCGGTAAACCACCAATTTCATCTAAAGCAGCCGCTCGCAGCACAACATTGGTGCCGCAGATAAAAGCTGCATTTTGGGCTGCTTTGCCGGGACACAACACGCGGTAAAACAGGGCCTGCTGATCATGCGCCCAGCGGGCCACCGGGTTTTCCAGGTTGCCGTAGTACTGGCCGGTTTGCACCCAGCCGATGCTCGTGTCGGCAAAGGGTGGCACGGTTTTGAGCAAAAACTCAGGCTCGGCCACCTGGTCGGCATCAAAAATAACCAGCAGGGCTGCGCCGGTTGCG
>JALONX010000465.1 GCA_025454695.1 Chloroflexaceae bacterium | reverse complement strand
AGGTAGCCCGCCAGCGTTTCGTTGCGGTTCCAGCGCCGCGCCCGCCGCCGTGACGGTTGTTTCGCCCGCTCGCCGTTGAGGGTTGTCGCGCCCATCTCAGTCGTCCTTTCCGTCGCGCTCGTCAAGCCTGGCCCAGCGGTAGGCCAGTTCGCCAAACATGCTGTTGGCCCAGGCAAACCAGGGGCGGGTGTAGCGGCTCGGCTCGTTTGGGTCGAAGCTTTCGTGCATGTAGCCGGTGCCAGCAGTGGTTTCAACCAGCATCTCCAGCAGGGCCTGCTGTTCGGCTCGGTCGGTCGCGGTGAGTCCCTGCATGGCAATGCCAATCGGCCAGACGTAGCCCGCGGGAGTGTGGGGGCTGCCCACGCCCTGGGCAACGCGCCCGGCCACAAAATAGGGGTTGTCGCGGCTCAGCACAAAGGCCCGCGTCCGCAGGTAGGTCGGGTCGTCCGCCGGGCGGTAGCCCAGATAGGGAATGGAAAGTAGACTGGGCACATTGGCGTCGTCCATCAGGTTGTGGTTACCCATGCCGTCAGTCTCATAGGCGTAGATGCGCCCGTGACGGGGATGCTCCACCAGCCCATAGGTCTGAATACCCATCTCAATGTTGGCTCGCAAACCCGCAGCCCGTTCCGCCAGCGCCCCGTCACGGTAAAAGCGTTCGGCAAAGTGGGCCAGGTGTTCCAGCACTACCACCGCAAACATGTTAGATGGAATATGGTAGCCGTAGGTGCAGGCGTCATCGCTGGGCCGAAAGCCGCTCCAGACCATGCCCGTGTAACTCACCGGGCTGCCCCGCCCGTGTTCCGGCAGCGTGTCGGAGGGCGGGCAGTTGCTGCGTTCAAAGCTGTAGGCCGAACGGGTCTGGTGGCGCTGCTCCGTCTGCATCACCCCGACGATGCGCCACAGGGCCTGGTGCAACGTTTCATCAAAGACCGACTCGTCGCCAGTAACAGTGAAGTAGTCCTGGCAGAGCTGGATGGGATAACAGAGCGAGTCGAGTTCAAATTTTCGTTCCCACAGCCACGGCCCCATGCGGGTGCGGTCGCCCTGGTGGCCCTTGCCATTTGGCTCACGGTTAAAGGCGTTGGCATAGGCATCAATCACCAGATAGTGGGCCTGGCGGCGGATCAGCCCGGCAATCATGCGGCGCACCGTTGGGTCGCTGCCTGCAAAGCGCACATAGGGCCGCACCTGGGCCGATGAGTCGCGCAGCCACATGGCGGGAATGTCGCCCGTAAACACAAAGGTGGTGCCATCGGCGCAGAGTTCGGTGGTGGTGGCCAGGGTATTGGGGAAACATTGCCGAAATGCCTCGGCCCAGGCTGGCCGTAACACGCCAACGTGCCGCTCAAAAGCAGCAATAGCTCCGTCAACCGTGGGCGCAATAATTCCCGCTATGCCACCTGGAGCTGTGGTGGAAAATTGTTCGTGAGTCTGCATGGGTGCCTCAAAAAGCACGGCCAGGGCAACCTGGCGCTATTCGTTCAAACTCAAGGCTGGTATTTTCTCGGTGAGATGACTATACCATTGTTTTTAAAGTATGTCAATATACTATTTTAAAGAAAGGTATGATGAGTGATGTTGCCTTCAATGCTGCGCATTGTTTTGTGGTGTAGCGACGCACCGGCGGGGCATCGCTACACCGCAGGGCTTCGATTCGCGGTGCATCGTTGGTTCTGATCTCGTTTTGCTGCTTGCACAGCTTTCCGCGAAATGATATAATCGAACCGAAGTTGGTATATGAACTTACCATGGAGCCGCCTGGTCACAGCGAGCATTTGCCCGGAAAGGAGCAGCAGCGTGAGCGTTCCCCTCTACGAACAACTGTATCGGCACATCTTGCATGAGATTCGGCAGGGGCGGCTCAAGGGTGGCGACCAGGTGCCTTCGGAAAAGGAGCTGGCCGAGCAGTTCAGCGTCAGCCGGATTACCTCAAAGAAGGCCCTGGAGAAGCTGCACCAGGTTCGGGTGATTGACCGCGTGCGGGGGCGAGGGTCGTTTGTGGCGACCACACTGCCCGAGCTGAGCGCCATCGAGGGCGAGTTGACCGGTGCGGCCCAGGCCAGCAATGGTGCCGCCCCCGCTGCCACATCCCTCGGCCTGATCATGCCCGACTTCAGCGACTCATTTGGTGCGCAGCTGCTGCGGGCGATTGAAGCCTGTGCTGCCCAGGCTGACCTGCGGGTGGTGCTGAAGCTCACCTATGGCCGCCGTGAGGAGGAGGAACGGGCCATTCGTGACCTGGTGCGCTTTGGAGTGGACGGGCTGATTATCTTTCCGGTGCATGGCGAATACTACAACGCCGACCTGTTGCGACTGGTGCTCGACGGCTTTCCGGTGGTGCTGGTTGACCGCTATTTGCGCGGCATTGCGGCCCACGCCGTTTATACCGACAATGTGCAGGCCGCGATTGACCTGACCAGCTACCTGCTGGAGCGGGGCCACAGCCATGTGGCTTTTCTGTCGCCACCAGCCGAACACACCTCCACCATTGAAGATCGCTTGCAGGGCTTTACCGCCGCCTGCGCCAACCACGGCCTGCGGGTGCCGTCGGAATATCTGCTCACCAACCTTTTTAGCACCATGCCGGTGACGGTGCCCCACCAGCCGTGGGCCGCCGACCAGGCTACGCTGCGCCGCTTTCTCGACGAGCAGCCCCAGGTGACGGCCTTTGTTGCATGCGAATACAACATTGCCCTGCTGCTGCACGACGTGTTGCACCAGCACGACCCGTTGCGGGCTGAGCAGGCCGAGATCGTCTGCTTCGACTCGGTGGCGGGGCCGTTTGTGGAACCAGCCTTCACCCACATTCAGCAGGATGAAGCGGCCATGGGGCGGACGGCGGTGAACCAGCTACTGGCTTTGCTGCGGGGCGAGGCTGCGCCCGTGCAGACGGTTGTAGCCCATCGGCTGGTGGAGCGGGCGGTTGTCGTAACCACGTGATGGGACAAAAGGAGGAGCGGTTTTTCATGGTTGGTAGCGAGATTGGAGGCATGCGAGGCAACAATGAAGCGTTGTTCTTCGTCTAACCAATGGTATTGTATAGTACGTGGTTATTCGCCGTTGGGCAACGAAAGGACGCCTTTTTGGCTACCAAAAACCCCACCATTGAGCGTACCACCACTACCTTTATACTGCGTGATGTACAGCTTCCACAGGGATGCTGGCTGACGTTTGGCTCGTACTGGCTCGTGACGGTGTTGGGAGGACTCGGGTGCTTTATTCCTGTTATCTTGAGCCTGGTCGGAGGGGCATTTGTAAGCGGGTATGGCCTGGGTTCATTGCGCGAACTGGTTGGCGGATTAGGCCTACTGACGCTGTTTATGGTTCCATTTCTTGCTGTTGGTGTCTGGATGCTCTGGATGGCGCTGCGGGTTGAGCATACCGAGGTTGATATCTGGACGTTCGATAAAGCCAAGCGGGTTCTGGTCATTTCACAGCAAGTTCGCAATCGTAAGACCAATATAGCTTACCTCCGACAGGTTGGTATCTACCCTTTACCAACGCCGGGTACAACCCGCGTTCGGAGCTTAGGAGCGGAAATAGGAAGCAATGTAGAACTTGTTGTCCAGGCCGGGGGGCGCAAATTGCGTGGCATGCGCGGCAAGTTTCGCCGCTGGCACCTTACGCAGGTGGTGCGCGAGCTTGACGATTTTCTGGTTACCTGAACGGCATGTGTGAAAGGTCAATTTCTATGCGACAACTCGTAAAGCATGGCCTGTTTCCCCTGGTCTGTTTCAGCTCGCTGGCGCTTGATGTCTTCTATCTTGGACTCCCGGCGAGCGGGCTGCTGCTGGCACTTGTTGGTACGCCCATCTACCTGGTGCGGGCGGTGGTGCGCTTTGCCCGGAGGTCAACGTTACAGCGCCCGGTTGCCCCAATGTTGCTGCATGCAGGGCTGTGCCTGGCGACGCTGGGCACGATTATCTGGTCGGTGCGGCTTCAGGCCCAGCTTGCTGACCAGCGTGCCCAACAAGTCATTAACGTGGTTGAACAATTCCATACGCAAGCGGGCCGCTATCCACAAACGCTTGAGGAGTTAGTTCCAACCTTCCTGGAACGGGTGCCTCCGTGCTGCATGCGGGCGGGGCTTAACGAGTTTTTCTACGATGCTGAGGCGGGGCGACACACGCTCTGGTGGATTGTATCACCACCATTTGGCAGAAAGTTTTACACGTTCGAGACAAAAAGTTTTTCGCTCCTCGATTGAAAATGGTAGACCGTCCTCACCGCCCGACAATCCGCACCGTGCCATCGGCTGAAGCTGAAGCTAGCAGCCGTCCGTCGGGCGAGAAGGCCACGCTGAACACTGCTTCTGTATGGCCCGCGAAGGTTGCAAGCTCCCGCCCCGTGGCCACCTCCCACACCTTCAGCTCGCTGGTGCCGGACGGGTCGCCGTTGAGGTAGGTGCCCGCCGCTAGCAGCGTGCCGTCGGGCGAAAAGGCGATGCTGCTGAAAAAGCGCTGCGGGTCGCTCAGGCGGAGCTGTCGCTGTTCACGCCCGCTATCCACCTCACGGAGAATCACACTGTCGAGTGCCAGCGAGGCCACCAACGTGCTGTCGGGCGAAAACAGCACCTGCTGTACCCGCGACATGCTGCTGGGGTGAACGAAGCGGCGCAACTCCTGGCCCGTTGCGGCGTCCCACACGCGCACCTGCTCATCAACCCCGGCGGCCAGTAGCCGCCCGTCGGGCGAGAACATGGGGGTGCTGCCGCCCGCCACCCCGCTGAGCGCACCGCTCAGGGTGGGCCGAGCTTCAAACTCGCGCAGCAGCGCACCAGTTGTGGCATCCCACTGCTTGATGTTGTCGTCGCGGGCAACCACACTGCTGCCCGCGGGTGAAAAAGCCAGGTTGCCTGGTGCTGGCGTTTGGGGCAGCGGGCGCATCTGGCCGCTGGCGATGTCCAGGACGCGCAGTTCATCGTTGCTGCCACTGCCGCGCACGGTCAGCCACATGGTTGCGCCGTCTGGGCTGAAGGCGAAGGCCGGAACACTGGCAATCTGGCGCTGGCGCACCGCACCGCTGGCCAGATCCCACAGCCGCATGTCAAAGCCTGCGGTGGCCAGGGTTGCGCCATTCGGGGCAAAGGCTACCTTGCCCAGCCGACCACTGAAGGGCAGCAACACCGGCACAGCGGTGCCATCCATCTGCCAAACAACCAGATCGGTGCCACCAAGGGCCAGCAACCTGCGGCTGTCTGGTGCAAAGGCTAAGCGCGTCTGGTTTCGCAGCGTGGGTGTGGCAGCCAGGGCCATGGTGATGGCGGCAGTTGTTGGCAGCGGCGGCATCTCGGCCCAATCACTCGTTTGCCAGCGCACAATGGTGGACTCACGCATGGCGGCGGCCAAGCGCCCATCAGGCGCGACGGCGATTGCGTCGGTCTGGCCCAGGTCGCGCAGCTTCTGGCCGCTCGCCGTGTCCCAGACGCTGGTGGCCCCGCCGTTTTCGCGCACGAGCATGTTGGCGCTGCCGGGGATGAAGGCAAGATCGTCAACAACGTACTGAAAACCTCGTAGCGTCTGCACCATTTGCCCCGTGGCCAGGTCAACCA
>JALONX010000464.1 GCA_025454695.1 Chloroflexaceae bacterium | reverse complement strand
ACATCGGGCAAACCCTGGCCGGTGACCTTGAAGAACATCAGCCGCACGGTGTGGGCCAGGCCGCGCTGTTTCACCTCTTCCGAGTCGGCGCTGTCCTGAGGGATGGGCAGGTATTCAATCGTGACGCTGCTGCCGTTGGCGTTCGCCCGTGGCCCGCCCACCAGCACGTAGTTTGCGCCGTCGTAGGCCACCGCCAGCAGGCGGGCGTCGTTGCCCACCAGCGCGGCGGGCAGCTCCAGTGTCAGGGGTGCTGCACTGCTCACCGATTGAAAGGCGGCTGCATCACCATCTAGCGAGAGGATGAGGGCGGGCGAGGCGTCGCCCCTGGTGGCGGCCAGGGCCACCGGCTCGAACGTGTCGGGCGCGGCGGCGAAGGCGGGCGGCGGGCGCAGGCTGGCGGCGGCCCCCGTACCACGGGTGGCCTGGTTCCGCGTGGCCAGCCGCAGCCTGCCGCTGAAACGGCCATTGCCATGCAGCGTCACCCCATCGGGCAGACTCACGCTTTTGCCTGGTTGTACCGGGAGCGCCTTGGGGTCGGCCAGCGCACGCACCGTGAGATCAACTGCGCTCCACTGGGCCATCTTGCCACCGCCAATGGCCCGTTTGCCCTGGGTCAGTTCGGCCAGGAACAGACCGAGGGGGCTGTCGTCCGTTGCGCCCCTGCTGCTGCGGCGCGATAGTTCCAGCTCGTCCTGGGCCAGCACCTGGAAGGCGTTGGTTGGCTCTTTTGTGACAAAGAGCTTGAGCAGTTCCACCGTTTCACTCCGCCCGCCGGGGGGATTCTCCTGGATGCCAATAGGGTAGGGCGTCCACTTGCCGGGTTCGAGCTTTTCGGTGCCGCCATTGGCGGGAAACACCGGCAGCACCGCCCAGTCGGCGGTGAAGTTCCATAGGCTCACATAAAGCGGCTCCTGGCCCAGGTTCGTCATGCGAATCGCCAGCGCGTCGCCCGTGCGAACCACCACATCATCGCCAGTTAGCGTCTCCACTGTTGGCGGATTGCCTGGCTGCACCACCCGGCACAGCTCCAGTCGTACCAGCCCGGCCAGCCGGTCTTCCGCCGGTTTGGGCCGCAGGTCGTAGGCGAACCAGTAGCGGGCCAGGTGTTCCAGCCGTTTCAGCAGCAATTCGGCCAGGCGGGTTTCGTTGTGGGGTTTCACGGTCAGCTCGGCAATCAGCGGCACGCCCTGGCTGTCCAGCACCTGCATGGTGTCGCCCTGCCGCCGCACCAGCAACTGGGCCTCCTCCTGTCGCTCCACCACTTCTACAAAAGGCGTGGGGCTGTTCCCCGGCCCGCCTGTGGAAATTGCGTCGCGTGCGGCTTCCAGACCTGGCCCATCCAGCAGCACGCGGCGGGCGGGCGTGTAAGCGTAGCGCTCCACCTGCAGCAGCGCGGTAATCGGCAGATCGCTGCCGTTGAGCAGATCAAACGTGGCGAATGACTCGCTGGTGCCAACCCGAAACACTGTGAGCCGGGCCAGCGCCTTTGTCGCCTCGGCCATGTCCTCGGCGCTGGCAAAGGCCAGCAGGGTTGAGCCTTCGCTCAGCCCCTGGGCAGCGCCCATGTCAATCGTGGCAGTGTCGAGATCAACTTTTTTAAGGGCCACTGGCGGCAGCCGACGCAGGTAAACCTCCTCAAACACCAGCCGATTCACTGCACCTTCAGCCTGCGGTTCCTGATCGCGCACCCGTTCCCGCACACGGGCCAGCAGCGTCTGGTGCAGGTCGGCGTAGGTGGTGGTGGGGCGCAGGCGTTTGCTCAGTTCATCCAGCAGGTAGTAGGACATAAGCCCCCGTGGCTGGCCGTCGAACTCCATCTCGCGGGAACGCTGCTCGTCGCGGCAGCCCGCCAGCAGCACATAGCTGGCCTCACCCGTGCCGGGGTTGACCCAATCGCCCCCTAGTTGGCGCGTTTTGGCCAGAGCCAACGCCTGTGCGCCGCCGTAGACCAGTTCCAGCGGGCGGGTGCGGGCATCGCGCATAGTCAGGCGCACCCGCTCCTCTGGCGCACGAGTGCCCGAGCCGCTATGGCACGAGTCCAGCACCACCGTCACATACAACTCCTTCTGCACTAGCTGGTCAAGCAGGTAGCCCAGTTCCTTATCGAGCAGGTCGTACACGCCTTCCGTGCGGCTGTCGTGCAACACCAGGGTTTCGTCCAGGCCATCTGCCTCAATCGTCGGATCAACGGCGGGAGCCTGGGAACCGTGACAACTGAAATAGACCAGTACCTGGGCCTCTTTCGGGGCCTGCTTGCGAAGGGACTCAAAGGCCGCAATCACGGCGGCGTAGGTGGCCTCGCCGTTGCGCAACATGGTAATCTGCCTGGTAGGCACATCAAGCTGGCCAACCAGGAAGCGCTCAACCGCCTCAACATCGGGTACACAGCCCCGCAGTGGCGTAATCTGCGGATTCTTATACTCGTTGATTCCAACCAGCAGGGCATACAGCGGCGGGTTTTGGATGTTGCTCATAGCCACTCCATGTGAGAAAGAAGGTAGAAATTTCCGTTTCTTGTATAAACGCCAGGCGTGGCTCTAGTTTAGCAGACAGTTGATGGATATGCTACAATTTGGCCAGAACCGCACTGAAACCCAGGAAGACCCATGAAACCACCGGAGAGCGGCCAGCCCCTGTTTGTAGACTTCGATCTGGAGATCAGCACCACCTCGGTACGTATTCGTAGTCCTTTGGCAGGCGAGGCTCGGGCGAGCTTTCGCAACCCTTTCGACGAGCGCGATCAGCAGGCGTTGCGGGCCTGGCTGGAACGAGCTGCCAGCACCCGTGCTATTGGCGGGGGCCGCCCGGCCAGCATTCGTCTGGATGACCCGCAAAAGGTGGGCGAAAAGCTGTTTCAGGCCGTCTTTAACGAACAGATCTACACGCTCTACAACAGCAGCCGCCTGCTTGCCCGTGACCGGGGCAACGCCGGGCTGCGGGTGCGGCTGAACCTGCTCGACGAGAGCCTGGAAAGCCTACCCTGGGAACTGCTCTACGACCCACGGGAGGACTACCTGGCCCTGCTGCCAGATGTGTCGCTGGTGCGCTACATGGATGCGCCAACGCCCGCCCGCCCCGCCCGGGTAGATGGGCCGTTGCGGGTGCTGATGGTGGCGGGCGACGGCGACGGGCTAGATTTGCGAACGGAGCTTGACGGGGTGAAAAAAGCTCTGACCCCGCTCACCGAGCAGGGGCTGTTGCACCTTGACGAGCTGCCCCGCGCTAGCATTGACGATTTGTTTCAAGCCGTGAGCAAGACAACCTACCATATCATCCATTTTCTGGGTCATGGCGAAGCCCCTTCCGCTGATGCGCCCGCCCGTCTCACCTTCACCGCCGAGGGCGCACCGCAGGAGGTGCCGATTGACTCGGTCTGGCGTGTATTGCGCCGCGCCGAGTCGCTGCGGATGATCTGGCTCAACTCCTGTAGCGGCGCGGTGGGCGGCGGCCTGACCGGGCCGCTGGCCAGTGCTGCTGCCCGTCTGGTGTCGGTAGGGGTTTCGGCGGTGCTGGCCAACCAGTTGCGCATCAGCGATACGGCGGCGATACGCCTGGCGCGAAACTTTTACGAGAACCTGGCCCGCCGCGAAGGGGTGGACACGGCGCTGGCCAAAGCTCGCCTTGCCGTCAGCATCTCGGACTTGAGCAGCCTGGAATGGGCCACCCCCGTGCTCTACATGCGCGCCCCCGACGGCGTGTTGTTTGAGCAGCCGCCTGCGGCAGCCCCGACGGGCGCTGAGCCACCAGCGACACCACCACCCGTCAGCCCGGCAGTGGCTACCAGCGGCAGCACCAGCACGGGTATCAACTTTGGCTCTGGCAACACCATCGGCAACATTACCATCGGCGATGTGGCCGGGCGTGATATCATCAAAAGTTATGCACCGCCGACTAAAACGGCTCCGCAGGGAACAGACGATAATCTCGTCCAGGGTTTACGTGAGCAGCTAACGATCCTCAAGCGCCGTCTTAGCATTTTGCAACAGCAGCAGGCGATGTATGGTATCAGTAGCCCACCCCACGTCATTATGGAAATTGAGGATTTGGAGAAGCAGATCAAGCAGCTCGAAGGGCGCATTGGCGGGTTGAGTGCTCAGTAAAGGAAGTCGGGTACCAGTGCCCGGCCCGTGAACGGGCGGGCAAGTGGGGCGAAGGACGCCTGCGCGGCTTCGGGCGCAACCCTCCAGCCTGCGTAGGCAGGCTTTGTGATGAAGAGCCGGGCCATTGATGGCCCCGGCACTCGGTGTCCGGCTTCGGGCGCAACCCGCCAGCCTGCGTAGGCAGGCTTTGTGATGAAGAGCCGGGCCATTGATGGCCCCGGCGCATGAGTATTGCCATGAGCAACCCGAAAGACTCACAGCGCCGGATTGGCAGCCCGCCCAAAGCAGGCGCTGAGTCGCTGTTTCCACCGGGCTACAACGCCAGCCACGCCCTGATCATCGGCATCAACTATGCGGGCAATGCTAACCATGCTATTCGCCGCCTCGCCAATGCCGTCGCCGATGCCGAGGCAATTGCCGCCTGCCTCCCGCGCTATGAATTCCAGCAAATCGTCACGTTGTTGGAAGAGAACGCTACATGCGACAACATTCGGGCAGCCCTCGATGATCTCACCAACCGGGAGCAGGTAAAGGAAAATGATCGCATCTTCATCTTCTACGCTGGTCATGGTGAGTTCCGAGAAGTCAATACCCGTGATGGCAAAGAGCGGCGGGGCTATCTCATCCCGTATGACGACGATGGCAAATGGCCCAACCGTATTCCGATGGATGAACTGCGCACAACCTGGGAAGCCTCTCCCGCCAAACATGTGCTGGTGATACTCGACGCCTGCTACAGTGGCCTGGCCAATGGGCGGCGCTCGGCCACCAATGCGATCTCGAACACCGACAGCGCGGTGACGCGCTACCGCGCCCGCCAGATTATCACCGCTGGCACCAGCGACGAAACCATTGACGACCTGTTCTACAGCGAGGATGGCGGAGCCTCGCGCCATTCCTACCTCACCCATGGGCTGGTGGAAACATTGCAGCATGGCAGCCTGCCGCAGTACGATACTATCAACGCTGAGACGCTCTACGAACACCTGCGTGAGCGGATCGTCAAAGCCTCAAACAATCGCCAGCGCCCCACCTTTGGCAACCACGGCCACGAACGGGGCGTGGTGCTGCTGTCACGGCCTGGCGTGAACCTGCCCGGCGACCTGTACAACAATTTGCACAACAACGATGCCAGCCAGATTGGCGCCGCCCTGGGCGATTTAGGCCGCCTGTTGGAAACCAAAGAGCAACAGTTTCAGCAGAGTGACCTCACCGAAGACGGGATTGAGGAGTGGCGCGGACTGGTAGCCAACGAAGCAATGCGTCTGGTTCGTGAGCAGAGCGACGATGTGGTGTTACGCCAATCCAGTCGCCTCCTTCAGTTGACGCTGGCTCGTTCGGCCCGCCTGCCAGCACAGTTTCTGCCTGAACTGGTGGCGTTTCTGCATAATGGCCCGCCTGCCCGTGTGGAACAGGCCGCCACTATGCTGGTGCAACTGGCTAACAGCACGCCGACCCTCGAT
>JALONX010000463.1 GCA_025454695.1 Chloroflexaceae bacterium | reverse complement strand
CTGGCAGATCTGCGCGACATCTTGGCCGCGCTGCGCGACAAGCTCAAGCCGGCCAAAGCTTGACAGGCCGTTAACACCCGCGCCCAAGCCGTTGATTTCTCTGGCCCCGATTTTCTGCCCACCGTGAAGCAGTTTCTCGACGCCATGCCCGACCATGTGGACGAGTACGAAGACCTGCTGACCTACAACCCGCTCTGGCTGGAGCGCACCGTGGGCGTGGGCGCAATTGATGGCGAGTCGGCGATGGCGTATGGACTCACCGGGCCGAACCTGCGGGCTACCGGCGTGGCTCTGGACATGCGCAAAGTCGTGCCCTACAGCGGCTATGAAACGTATGACTTTGAAATTCCCATCGGCAGCAAGGGCGACATTTATGACCGCTACCGGGTGCGCATGGCCGAGATGCGCCAGAGCGTGGGCATCGCCCGGCAAGCCTGGGAACGGCTGAGCAACCTGCCGCCAGGGCCATACATGACAACCGACCGCAAGATCGCTCCACCGCCGAAATCTGAAATTACCCACAGCATGGAGTCGCTGATTCATCACTTCAAGCTGTGGACGGAAGGCTTCAAGCCGCCCCGTGGCGACGCCTATGTGGGGATTGAGTCGCCCCGTGGCATTCTGGGCACCTACGTGGTCAGCGATGGTGGGCCGAAGCCCTACCGGGTGCATTTCCGTGCGCCCTCGTTTATCAATTTGCAATCGCTGCCGCACATGGCAAAAGGCCGCCTCGTCGCCGACCTGGTGGCGCTGATTGCCAGCCTCGACCCGGTGCTGGGCGAGGTAGATCGGTAGTGCGGACTTTAGTCCGTGCCTAGACGCGGACTGAAGTCCGCACTACGTTATTTCAAATGCTTCTTGACACACATAAAACCGAAATCGAAACCCTGTTGGCCCGCTATGCTAGCAAGCGCAGCGCGGTGTTGCCGCTGCTCTTTATTGCGCAGGACAGCTACGGCCACCTGACGGACGAGGCCATTCGCGAGGTGGCCGACATTCTGGAACTGCCGCCTACCGACGTGTTTGAGGTGGTTGGCTTTTACACCCTGTTCTACAACCGGCCCGTGGGCACATGGATGGTGCAGGTCTGTGACGACGTGCCCTGCTGCTACCTGGGGGCTGAGGAGACGATTGCCAAACTGCGGCAGACCCTCGGCATCCGCGAGGAGCAGACCACGCCCGATGGCAGCTTTACGCTGCAACGGGTGAAGTGCCTGGCGGCGTGCAACCGTGCGCCAGTGGTGCAGGCCAACCTGAGCTACATCTACGATGTGACGGCGGAGCGGGTGGAGGCGCTGGTGCGCGACCTGCGGGCGCAGGCCAGCGGCAGCGAGGCCGCCAGCGTTTCTGGGCGGCAGGCCGAGGATTTTGAGTGGACAGCAGACAGCCGACTCAGCCGGATTGAGCGCGACATGGGGGCGATGCCCACCCGCGATGCCCAAACCGCCCCGGAAGCGGAAAAAGCTGCTGAACAGGCCGAGGAAAGTGCGCCCGTGGCCCCGGCAATCGCTGCCGCAGAGCAGAAGATCGCCGCTGAGTCGCCCGTAGTCGGCTCGCCGGATGGCACCAATGCCAGCGCCCGGCCCAACCCCGCCGTGCAGGGTGAGTTTGGCACAGTCCCGGCTCACGCCGCCCAAAAGCCCGTCCCGGTGGAAAAGTCGGCGGACGAGATCAAGCCGACGCCAGAGGAGACCAGGGCCGCCCAGAACCAGAACCTGACCGGTGAGTCGAGCCAGCAGGCCATTCGTGAAGCACCTGAGGGCGACAAGTTGACCCGGTGACAAGATGACAAGCTGACCGGGTGGCAATGTGGTAGGGTGACGCATTGGGTACTATTCAACCTGCTTTGTCTTCTGGCCGTATGTCATTCTGAGCGAAGCGAAGAGTCTTGTACATCATCATGCCAAGACCCTTTACTCCGCTCAGGGTGACAATTCGCAGGCTATGTTTACTTTCAGAATTTGCTATAACTCGTAACTCGTTATTCGTAACTCATAACTCCTATGATTGAACATATTGTGATGCGTGACCAGGACGTGCCGAACATCGCCGATTTTGGCGTCTACATGCGGCACGGTGGCTATGAGGCGCTGCGGCGAGCTTTTACGGCGATGACCCCGGCGGAGGTGGTGGCCCTGGTGAAGGACGCCGGGCTGCGTGGGCGTGGTGGAGCTGGCTTTCCCACCGGCGTCAAGTGGGGCTTTTTGCCGCAGGGCGTGTTTCCGCGCTACCTGCTCTGCAACTGCGACGAGAGCGAGCCGGGCACCTTTAACAACCACCAGATTATTGACCGCAACCCGCACCAGTTGATTGAGGGCGTGGCGATTTCGGCCTATGCGATTGAGTGCCACACCGCCTACATCTATGCGCGAGGCGAGTTTGCCACCGCCGCCCGCACCCTGGAACACGCAGTGCAGCAGGCCTACGCCGCCGGGTTTCTGGGCAAAAATATTCTCGGCACCGGCTACGACCTCGACATTCATGTGCATCGGGGGGCCGGGGCCTACATTTGTGGCGAAGAAACCGCGTTGATGGAATCGCTTGAAGGCAAGATTGGCCAGCCGCGCCTGAAGCCGCCCTTCCCTGCCGTGGCCGGGCTGTATGGCAAGCCCACCATCATCAACAACGTGGAAACGCTGGCGAATGTGCCGCGCATCCTTGAAAAGGGCGTGGAGTGGTACCGCTCGTTTGGCACCGAGAAAAGCCCTGGCACCAAGGTTTTTTCGCTGTCGGGCCATGTGAACCGGCCTGGCAACTACGAAATTCCGTTTGGCCTGCCGCTGCACGATTTGATCTACAGCCCGGAGTATGGCGGCGGCATGAAAAACGACCGCCCGGTAAAAATTGTCATCCCCGGCGGCGCATCGGCCCCGTGGCTCACGGGTGAGCAACTTGACGTAACGCTGGACTACGAAGCGCTGGCGAAGGCCGGGACGATGCTCGGCTCCGGGGCGGTGATTGTGCTGAACGACACGGTGAGTGCGCCCCACCTGGCCTACAAAATGGACGAGTTTTTTAAGCACGAGAGCTGCGGCAAATGCACGCCCTGCCGGGAAGGCACTTACTTCCTCACCAAGGTGCTGCACCGCATGACGGAAGAGGCCCTGGCGCGTCCAGAAGATATTGGCACGCTGAAAGATGTGTATACCCAGATGGCGGGGAACTGCTTCTGTCTACTGGGCGAAAGCGCAGTGATGCCGATCAAGAGTGCGTTGCGGCTCTTCCCCCACGAGTTCGATGAGCTGATTGCCCGTGGGAAGCCGAAAACCGGCCTGATTTCGATTGACTTGCAGCCGATGAAGCGGGATATGAGTCCGGTGTGATGCGGTGACACGATGACAAGGCAATAATTAACGATAAGAGTGAGTCCTGCCACCGAGTCGCACCCTTCGATACGGCCTCAAAAAGGCTAGGGCCTACACAGATCTAGGGGATGGCCTACTCAGGATGCTCAAATCGGTGTTTGTGGTGAGTTTTTTCTAAATGGCCCCGCACGTAGAATCCTGAGTCGGCCGCAGGCCGTATCGAAGGGTGCGGGTCACGCCACAGAACGGCATTCTTGGCTATGGTCTACTCAGGACGCTTTATTTGTACTGTTGAGATGTACGTGGTGCGACTATGGCAACTCTAGCCAATCGTCAATCGTCAATCATCAATCGTCAATTTCTAGATTGAGCAAATTATGCCCGATGTTAACATACTTGTAGATGGCGTTCCCGTCACCGTTCCGGCGGGCACCAATGTGGTGGACGCGGCCCGTGTGGCCCAGGTGGCGGTGCCGGTGTTCTGTTACCACCCACGCATGAAGCCGGTGGGCATGTGCCGCATGTGCCTGGTGGAGGTGTGGACGCCCAAGATTGACCCCGCCACCCGCCAGCCAGTGCTGGATGAGCAGGGCAAGCCCGTGATGGCCATGATGATGGGCAAGCTTCAGACCGGCTGCACCACGCCGGTGAGCGAGGGGATGGAAATTCGCACCCAGACCGAGCAGGTGAAGTTCGCTCAGAAGGGCGTGCTGGAGTTTTTGCTCACTTCGCACCCGCTAGACTGCCCCGTGTGCGACAAGGGCGGCGAGTGCCCCTTGCAGAACCTGACCATGCAGTGGGGGCCGGGCCTGAGTCGCTTCGATTACAGCGACAAAATCCATTTTGAGAAGCCGGTGCCGCTGGGCGACCTGATTTACCTTGACCGGGAGCGCTGCATTCTCTGCGGGCGCTGCGTGCGCTTTCAGGATGAAATCGCTGATGACCCGGTGCTGGGGTTTGATAGCCGGGGCCGTTCCTGGCAGATTATCAGCAAGAGCGACCCGCCCTTCGACAGCAAGTTCAGTGGCAACACCACCGATATTTGCCCGGTGGGCGCGCTCACCTCGTCGGACTTTCGCTTCAAGGCCAGGGTGTGGGAAGTGCAACCCCAGCCCTCCGTTTGCACCCACTGCCCGGTGGGCTGCAACATTACGCTGGACATGCGCCACAACCAGCTGAAGCGGGTGATGCCCCGTGAAAACAGCGCGGTGAACGACATCTGGATTTGCGACAAGGGCCGCTTTGGCATGCGCTTTATTGAAAGTGCCGAGCGCCTCACCACACCGCTGGTGCGGCGAGGCGGTACATTGCAACCGGCAACGTGGGATGAAGCCCTTGACGCAGTGGCCGAGCGCCTGAGCGCTATCCAGCGGGCGACGGGTGGCGACGGGCTGGCGGGGCTTGCAGGAGAACGGCTGGCAAACGAAGACCTCTTTTTGTTTCAAAAATTCTGCCGCGAAGTGCTGGGCACGAACCACCTTGACCACCGGGTGGGTGCGCCGGGCGAGGCGGCCGACGACGACCTGAGCGCAGAACTGGGCGTGGGCGTGGGCACCGACCTGACCACCCTCGGCAAGGGCACCACGGTGCTGGTGCTGGGGGCCGACCCGGAGGAGGAAGCGCCGCTGTACATGGTGCGGCTGCGGGGCATTGCCCAGCGCGGCGGCGAGCTGCTGGTGGCCAACGCCCGCCCAACCAAACTTGACCGTTCGGCGACGAAGCGGCTGCGCTATACGGCGGGCAGCGAAGTGACGCTGGTGCAGGGGCTGCTCAAGCTGGTGCTGGACGAGGTGGGCGGCGAACGACTCAGCGGGCGGGTTGCCGGGCTGGAGGAGTTACGCTCGGCGCTGGCGAAAGTCTCGCTGGCCGAGGTTGCCGCCGCCACGGGCCTGCCAGAAGAAACGCTGCTGGCCACGGCGAAGAGTTTTGCCCAGGCCGAGAACGGCATCATCATGTATGGTGCTGATGCGCTGGCGCTTGGCCCGGCCTTGAGCCACGGCCTGGGTAGCCTGGCCCTGCTGGCAGGCAAGGTGGGCAAGGCCAACAACGGCCTGATTGGTCTTCTGCCACGGGGCAACAGCCGGGGGGCGCTTGACATGGGCGTGCGGCCCGATTGCCGCCCCGGCTATGCGCCGCTGGCCCAGCCGGGCTTGAGCGCCCGCGAGATGTGGGGTGCGATTGGTGAGAAGCGGCTGCGAGGCATGTATATCGTTGGCCTCGACCCGGCCCGCGACTACCCGGCTACGGCGGCGGCGCTG
>JALONX010000462.1 GCA_025454695.1 Chloroflexaceae bacterium | reverse complement strand
CCTGCGTGATATGGCATTCAGCGCCAGTGAACAGTTTGCCCTTGCCCGCCACCAACCCGGCGCTACCACCAGCGGCTACCTGTTCTTCCCCGGCTGCCAGCTGAGCGGCTCGACCCCGGCGCATGTCGAACGGGTGTATGCCGATCTGTGCGCCCGCAGCGATGCGCCAGTTGGCTTGTGGCTTTCATGCTGTGGCGTGCCTGCCGATTGGGCCGGGCGCACCGAGCTGTTTCAAGCCCATCTGGCCCAACTGAAGCAGCAGCTTGAGGCGCTGGGGAATCCAACGCTTATGTTGCCCTGTTCCAGTTGTTATCAGTCGTTTCAGCACCACCTGCCGCAACAGCGCATTGTATCGCTGTGGGATTGGTACGCCAACCACGGATTACCACCGGATGCCCAACCTGCCGCCGCTGCTACCGTGTCCATCCATGATCCATGTAGCACCCGCTATGCAGCGCACATCCACACCAGCACCCGTGCGCTTGTCACCGCGCTGGGGCACACAATTGACGAATTGCCCTTGAGTCGGGAGCGCACCACATGTTGCAGCTATGGCGGGCACCAGTGGTTAGCCAACCCGGAGGTCGCGCGGAAGGTGATTGAGCGGCGAATCAGCGAAAGCGAGCATGCGTATGTCACCTACTGCGCCATGTGCCGCGACTTTTTTGCGGCGCAGGGCAAACGCACGCTGCATCTGCTCGATCTCATCTATGGCAGCGAACGCGATGGTGGCCGTGGGCCGGGCTTTTCACAACGCCACGAAAACCGCGCCCGCCTGAAGCGAAGCCTGCTCCAGCAGATGTGGGGAGAACCAATGGCAGATCAAGCCAGCTATGAGTCGATCCAGTTGATTATTTCGGACGAGGTTCGGGCACGCATGGAAGAGCGCCATATTCTTGATGACGATGTGCGGCGCGTGCTGAACCATGCGGAACAAACCGGGGCACGCTTTTTTAATCAGGCAACGGGCCGCTGGTTAGCCAGTTTTCGCCCCACCGCCGTCACCTACTGGGTTGAGTATCTGCCGCAAGATGGGGGCTACCTGATTATCAACACCTACAGCCACCGGATGGAGGTTGTCCAGGATCACGCCCATGAGCCAGGATGAACGGGCCGGGTGGGTCAATCACCCCCATCTCCTATGTGGGCGCTGCCAGGTGCCGCTACAGGTGCGGCGTGTGAACGTGGCCTACCTTGGCAACGCCTTTCCGGTTGAGTTGCTGCGTTGCCCACAGTGCGGGTTAACCTTTGTGCCCGAAGAGCTAGCCTTAGGCAAGATGGCCGAGGTAGAACAGGCGTTGGAGGATAAGTAGTGGTTGCAGCGTCAGCCGACATCTACCACCTACCGGCCTGGGATCATGTGCCTGATGGGGCCTTGCACCCCGGCGGCGTGGAACTGACGCGCCGCGCATTGGCACACTGCGCCGTGCATGCGGAGATGCGGCTGTTGGATGTCGGCTGTGGCAAAGGGGCCAGCCTTGCCTACGCCGCCACGCTCGGCATGCAAGCGATTGGGCTGGATTTGACCTCCGCCATGCTTCAGCAAAGCCGTGAGTCTGCGCCACATGCGCCCCTGATCCAGGCGGATGGGCTGCATCTGCCCCTGGCGAACCAGGTGATTGATCTGGTGCTGGCCGAGTGTAGCCTTTCGCTGGTCGCCGATCACAGCGCCGTGCTGGGCGAGATTGGGCGGGTGTTACGGCCCGGCGGGTTGCTGGCCGTCAGCGATGTTTATCTGCGACATGGCCAATGCGCCGCCACCGTGGCCCCGATGTTGGCACCGGCGTGGCGGGGCCTGGCGGTTTCGCGTGCCATGCTGCTGGAGCGGCTAGCGGCGGCTGATTTTTCGCTCATCCACTGGGAAGATCAGCCGACGGCATTGCACCAATTCAGTGGTTGCGTGCCCCCAGCCACGGTTGCCGTGCATTGGGAAGCGGACGAAGGGGTGGAACCATTTACCCTTGCCCTCGCCGTGGCACGGGCAAAACCAGGCTATTTTCTGCTGATGGCGCGGCGGAACGGGCATCCCCCAACCAGTTGTACGGGAAGGACACGCTGATGGATGAACAGAGCCAGACAATGGCCCTTGGGCGACAGGGGTTTTTCTGTAGCCAGATTCTGATGCTACAGGGGCTAGCCCTGCAAGGCAAGGAGAACCCCGAACTGGTGCGGGCCATGCAGGGGCTGGCCGGTGGCATTGGCTTCACCGGCGGAACCTGTGGTGCGCTTAGCGGCGGGGCCTGCTTGCTGAGCCTGTATGCAGGCAAAGGCAGCGCCGAGGAAGACGAAGACCTGCGTTTGCTAGTGATGATTGGCGAGCTGAACGCCTGGTTTCAGCAGCGCTTTGGCGAGCAGTATGGCGGCATTGATTGTTCAACCATTCTGGGCGGCAAGCTGGGCAGCCAGCTAACCTGCTGCCCGCCGATGATTGACGAAACCCTTCAAAAGGTCAAAGAGCTGTTGGTTGAGCATGGCTTTGACCTTGCCGGAGCGGATTTTGCATGAATGACCAGCTCCTTGCTGAAACCGAGAGCGTCTGCCCCCACTGCCTGCAACGGATTCCCGCCCGGCGCGTGGCCCGTGGTGCAGAGGTATTGCTCTGCAAAACCTGCCCGGAACACGGCTATGTCGAAACGGTGATCTGGCGTGGAGAACCGGCGCTCGGCACGTGGCTCAGCCCCAAAACCCCCAGCTACCCGCGTGCCCCCCAAACTCAGGTTGCCCAGGGCTGCCCGTATGATTGCGGGCTGTGCCCTGAGCACCAGCAGCATTCCTGTTGTGTCTTGTTGGAAGTAACGCAGCGTTGCGATTTGAAGTGTGCGGTCTGTTTTGCCGACGCGGGCAAAGCTGCGCCCCGCGACCCTGATCTGGCAACGATTGAGACCTGGTTTCACCGGCTGCTGGCCAGTGGCGGGCCGTGTAATATCCAACTTTCTGGCGGCGAGCCATGTGTGCGTGATGATCTGCCGGAGATCGCCGCACTGGGACGCTCCCTCGGGTTTAGCTTTGTTCAGGTGAACAGCAATGGCTTACGCCTGGCCCGCGACCCGGCGTTTGCCCAGCGTTTGCGTGCGGCGGGCGTTTCCACCGTGTTTCTTCAGTTTGACGGCACGGACGACGCGATCTTTACCAGACTGCGGGGGCGACCGTTGTTTGCCCAGAAACAGGCGGCGATTGAGCAAGCTGCGGCAGCGGGGTTGGGGGTGGTGTTAGTGCCCACCCTCGTCCCAGGGGTAAATGTAGACAACATCGGCGCAATCATCGCCTTTGCCTTAGCCCACATGCCGGTGGTGCGTGGGGTTCACTTCCAGCCGATCAGCTATTTCGGGCGTTACCCACAAGCTCCAACTGATCAGATGCGCATCACCATCCCTGAGGTGATTCAGGCGATTGCAACCCAGACCAACGGGCAGCTGCCAGCGGCCAATTTCGCCCCACCGGGCGGCGAACATGCGATGTGTTCCTTTCACGGCAACTTTGTGCTGATGCCTGACGGCCAGCTGCTCCCGCTTTCGCGCAACAAAAACAGCGGGTGTTGCGGCACACCAGCGCCGATTCTGGCCGAAGAAGGGGCGCGGCGCTCACGGGCATTTGTCGCAACCCACTGGTCAGCGCCGACCATCCCGCTCGACGACGTTGGCGCAGGTGGATTTGGTGCGTGGGATGTCTTTTTGCAGCGTGCCAAAACCCACACCTTCTGTGTGTCAGGCATGGCCTTTCAGGATGCCTGGACGCTTGATCTGGAACGGCTGCGTTTGTGTTACATTCACGAAGTCAGCCCTGACGGGATGATTGTGCCGTTTTGTGCTTATAACCTGACGGCGCAAGATGGACGGAGCCTCTACCGCACACCATGAACAGCATCACACCGCTTGAGGCCTGGATTGCCGCAAAAATCGGTGCAACTACCCCATTGGCGCGGCGCGACCTGGAACGCTGGCAGTTGCACCAGCTCAACACGACTCTTGAACGGGCGCGGCAGCACAGCCCCTTCTACCGCGAGCGGCTGGCCGATTGTCCGGCCCGACTCACCGCCCTTGGCGAGCTTGCCCTGCTGCCGTTTACCAGCGCCGCCGATCTCCGTCGTGACCCGCTGCGTTTGTTGTGTGTCTCGCAAGACTCAATCGAGCGCATCATCACGCTCACCAGTTCAGGCACTACCGGGCCGCCAAAGCGGATCGCGTTTACAGGCGCTGATCAAGAACTGACCCGCGATTTCTTCCATGTGGGGATGAGTACCTTTACCCAACCAGGCGACCGGGTGGTGATTTTATTGCCGGGGCCAACCCCAGGCAGTGTCGGCGCTTTGCTCACGCAGGCGCTGCAGCGGCTCGGGGCCGAAGGCATGCTCCAGCCCCCAAACGCCCCACCACACGCCACCGCGCAACTCATCCAGGCCCAGCAGGCGCAGGTTCTCGTTGCCACACCTTCGCAAGCCATCCTGCTGGCACGCCACCCGGATGCGGCGGGCATTCACCTCCACAGCGTCCTTCTCACCACCGATCATGTGCCGCAGGCCATTCGCACCGTGGTGGAACAGGCGTGGGGTTGCCGGGTCTACAATCACTACGGGATGAGCGAAATGGGGCTTGGTGGCGGGGTCGAATGCCAGGCCCAGCGTGGCTACCATGTACGTGAAGCTGACCTGCTGTTTGAAATTGTGGATGCGGTCAGCGGTCAACCCCTGCCTGAAGGCGCGGCAGGCGAACTTGTCTTTACGACCCTCACCCGAGTCGGCATGCCGCTGATTCGCTACCGCACCGGTGATGCCGGGCGTTTTCTGCCGGGAAGATGCCCGTGTGGCACCACCCTTCGCAGCCTCGAACGGGTCACACATCGGCTTGATGGACGCATCGCCCTGGCAGATGCTACCCTGACCATGGCCGACCTCGACGAAGCCCTCTTTCCGCTCGACACCGTGATCGGCTTTCGCGCCACCTTCACCGACGGGGCGACAGCCCACCTTGCCATTGAACTGGAACTGCTTAGGGAATCAACCGAAACGTTGGCCCAGGCCGCTCACGCCGTCGGCCAGATTTCCGCCATCCAGCGTGCGCTCAACCAGGGAACGCTGAGCTACCATGTGACCCACCGACAGTATGACCCGCAACAGGGCATTGCATTGCGCAAACGTATCATTGAACAGATCAACGAGGGATAGAACGCGGCGCGGCGGAAGAAACGGACTCCTGGAGCAGCGGGCTAGCAGCGGCACCCAGCAATTGCCAGTTGACCAGCGACCAATGACCTGCTACAATGCAACTAGAACTTTGATTGCAACGCATATAAGCCAGATTGCACAAACGCCGCCGCTAGCACAGGCATTGATGCAACGCTGTAAGCTCATCCTAATCAGCAATATTGTTATCGTCCTGGTGCGATAGGGTCGCGACCACTGCCCCGCGCTGAAGGGGTTTGAAACCGTCATGCGTTCTCGCGGCGGGGCAGCGCTGGCGCGCGTCGCGACCACTGCCCCGCGCTGAAGGGGTTTGAAACGTTGGGAACCATGGAGGGAACCGAGTCACCACCGCCACGTCGCGACCACTGCCCCGCGCTGAAGGGGTTTGAAACATCG
>JALONX010000461.1 GCA_025454695.1 Chloroflexaceae bacterium | reverse complement strand
ACCCTGGTGGCGCGGGCGGCGGGCGGGGCGGCGGCGAGGAGTTCTGGACGTTGCTGTTTAAGCTGGTTGCCTGGCGCATAGGGGACGGTTCACTTCAAACCGAACCACTGCGCCTGAGCCGCAAGGTAACTGACGAAGAACTGCGGCACATGCAAACGCTGCTCGTGCCCTACGCGGTGGTTCGGGTTCAGGCTCGGGTCGGTGAATCGGCCTATGGTGGCTACCAGGGGCTGCTTGAGCAGTATATGGGCGCAGATGATGCGGACGCAGAACTGAACGACTATGCACAACAGTTACAGCAGCCAGTAACGCTTGACGACCCGCTGCTCGGCACCTTCACGCTTGACCGCCGGGTAGACTGGTTTTCTGCCGAGGTGGTGTGGGATGGTCAGCCGGTGAGGCTCAATCTTTCCGAGTCGGCCAGTGCGCAGGCGGCCCTTCAAACCGCCCACGCCCTGTGGCAGGATCAGCGTGTCTGGGCGCAGCGCATTCGTGAGTATGCGGTTGAGCAATTGCTGGAACTCAAAAACGATAGCTGGCTCGACGACGATGAAGAGGAACTAACGGCCCTTGCCTTTTTGGAGCGCATGCAGCTTGAGTCAATTACCGTGCATTCTGATGGCACGTTCGATTTTTGGCATGACGACGGCGATCTGTTCTGGGGTCACACGATTCAGATTAGCGGTAATCTGGCGGAAGGGCCGACGCTGGCCGACATTCCGGGTTAAATCTATGTCCCGACCAACCATTTCCCTTGCAACCCTCAACACCCTCGACCAGGCCGCGTTTACCGCCGCCATTGGCCATGTGTTCGAGCATACGCCGGAGATAGCGGCGGCAACCTGGGCCCAGCGGCCCTTTGCCAGCCTCGAAGCGCTGCACCAGGCATTATGCGCGACGATGTACGCCCTGCCGCCGGAGCAGCAGCTGACCCTCATTCGCGCTCACCCCGACCTAGTGGGGCGGGCGGCACTGGCGGGCAGCCTCGGCCCTGAGTCCACGGCGGAGCAGGCTTCGGCGGGGCTGAACCGGCTTGCGCCGGAGGAGGTTACTGAGTTTCAACGGCTCAACGCCGCCTACTGGGAGCGCTTCAATTTTCCTTTCGTCATCTGCGTGCGCGAAAACAAAAAGGCCGGGATTCTGGCCGGTTTTCAGGCCAGGCTCGGCAACAGCAGCACACAGGAGATCAGCACGGCGTTAGGCGAAATCGCCAAAATTGCATGGTTGCGGCTGGCGGACACCGTGGAGAATTGAGTGTTGAGCGTTGAGCATGGAGGAGACCGACTACGAGAGACTGATGACATGATGACAAGATGACAAGATGACAAGATGACTTACGCATCAGGTTTCACGCACGACGCGGACTGAAGTCCGCACTACGTTTCACACATCACGCATTATGTTTCACGTTTCACGTTTCACGTTTTTTAAAACAATCCTAGAAGAAAAAGTATGACCACTGAGCTGATTCGACAGATTGAGGAGATGGCCGCCAACGCCTGGCCTGCCGCTATCAACCAGGCCGTTGATGGGTGGCGGCTGCGCTACAGCTACGGCGTGACCCAGCGGGCCAATTCGGTGCTGCCACATGCCACTGGCGGCGTAGCCCTGGACGAGAAGCTGGTGCTGGTTGAAGAATTTTATGCCCGGCGCGGCACACGCGCCCGCTACCAGATCAGCCCTGCTTCGCAGCCTGCCGAGCTGGATGCCGCGCTGGAAGGGCGGGGCTACAGCAAAATTGACCTCACCAGTGTGCAAACGGCAACGCTGGCAAGCATTCAGGACAAGGCCGAGATTGAGTCCGACTATTCGATTCGGGTGCGGCCCACGCTGGAGAAGCAGTGGTTCGACACTTATTGCCTGGTGCATGGCCACACCGGAGTAAAGGCCGACATGCGCCGGGAGACCTTTCAGCGCATTGGCCCGCCCCACGGCTTCGCCTACCTGCGGCTGGATGGGCAGATCGTCGGCGTGGGGCTGGCCGTGGTCGAACGGGGCTGGCTCGGCATCTTCAGCATGGCTACCCTGCCCAATGCCCAGCGGCGCGGCGTGGCCTCGGCCCTACTGGGGGCGATGGCGGCCTGGGGCCAGCAGCAGGGCGCAACGCAGGCCTACCTCCAGGTGCATGCCGAAAACGAACCGGCCCTCAAGCTCTACGAAAAGTTGGGCTTTAGCACGCTGTATCAGTACTACTATCGGGAGAAGTAGCATACTCACCGCCGAGGACGCCGCGAGCGCAAAGATTTTTCTGTTACCGCAGAGACGCCGCGAGCGCTTTTGTTTTGCAGTTCCTTAGCGACCTCGGCGTTCTCGGCGGTGAAGACAGGGGCACCCATGCAGACTGAAATTTCCTACGGCAAGCACCACGTCACCATCTACCGCACCTATGCCGCGCCACTGGCCGGCGTGAAGGCGATTCCCGAATCGGCCTTTCGCGGGCGCAGCAACACGCTGTTCGCCCTCGACCTGGACGTGGATGTGATTGGCGACAACTTTTTGCCCGCCTACACCGAGGGCGACAACGGCAACGTCGTCGCCACCGATTCGATGAAGAACTTTGTGCTGCGGGAAACGTTGAACTACAGCGGGGCCACGCTGGAAGGGCTGCTGGCGTTTCTGGGGCGGCGCTTTCTGGAAACCTACCCGCAAATGCAGACGCTGCGACTGACGGGCCGCGAACAGCCCTTTGCCGCCGCCAGCGTGCCCGGCAACGATGGCTTTCATGCCAGCGAGGTGCTCTTCAGCCACCAGCGCGGCGACCACGCCACAGCGCTGGTGGAGCTAGTGCGCGACGACGACGGCGTGAGTGTTAGCGACCACCAGTGCGGACTGGCGGCGATGCAGCTGATTAAAATCACCGGCAGCGCCTTCGCCGACTTTGTGCGCGACGGCTACACCACCCTGCCGGAGGTGCGCGACCGGCCCCTGTTTATCTACCTCGACATGCAGTGGCGCTACGCCGATGCCCGCGATGCGCTGGGCAGCGACGCCGCCCGCTACGTGCCCGCCGAGCAGGTGCGCGACCTGGTGCAGCATACCTTCCACAGCTTCGTGAGCATGTCCATCCAACAACTGGTGTATGAGATGGGCACCCGGCTGCTGGGCCGCTTCCCGCAGCTGACTGAAGTCAGTTTCACCGGGCAGAACCGCACCTGGGACACCGCCGCCACCAGTGAGTCCAACCCCCAGATCAAAGCCTACACCGACCCGCGCCCCGGCCACGGGAATATTACGCTGACGATGAAACGGTAGGTAGGGGTTAAGGGTTAAGGGTTAAGGGTTAGGGTTAATTTCAATGGTTTTCATCGTTCTTCCATGCGTTTAACCCTTAATCGTTAACCCGTAACCCTTTGCCAGAAAGGGTAAACGCAGTGCCGGATCTCTACTCACACTTCACCAAACGGGCGAAAAAAGTGCTTCAGCTGGCGACAGAAGAAGCCGCCGAGTTTGGCCATAACTATATCGGTACCGAGCATCTTTTGCTGGGGCTGATTGCCGAGCAGGAAGGAATTGCCGCCCGTGTGCTAGAGGACTCGGGCTTGAAGCTACTCCCGGCCCGTAATGCAGTGCAATGTATTGTCGGCACAGGTGAGTCTACCACCGCCCATCGTGAACTGATTGAACCAGCGCAGAAAACGATCAAGTACGCCATTGAAGAAGCTCAACGCCTTGGGCACCAGTATGTCGGTACCGAACATCTGCTGCTGGGGCTGCTGCGCGTGAGCGAGGATGGCGAAGGCATGGTTGCTGGCGTTTTCGACATCGTGCAAGTGCCGCTGAACGGAGTGAAGAGCCAGGTGCTGCGGGTGCTGCGGCATGGCGCGGGTGGCAGCAGTGCGGAGGAATCACCACCCGCGCAAAAGCAGCCAGGCCCTGCTATTATACATCCCGCCACCTCAACCCCGCGCCTTTCCACCCACGTGCTCGACACGGTGCAGGGGCGGCCCGCCGCCGGGGTGCAGATCGAACTCTGGGCGCTGGGGGCGAATGGCGAGCGGACGCTGCTGAAAACGGTGCAGACCAACAACGACGGGCGCACCGATGAGCCGTTGCTAACTGGGGAGCACCTCAAGGCGGGCAGCTACGAGTTGCGCTTTGCCGTGGGCGACTATTTTGCCCGCCAGACGGTGCAGCGCAGCGAGCCGCCCTTTCTCAACATCGTGCCGGTGCAATTCACCATCGCCGATGCTAGCGCCCACTACCATGTGCCGCTGCTGGTTTCACCCTGGGCCTACAGCACCTACCGAGGAAGCTGAGGAGTTGAGCGTGCAGCGTTGAACACGCAGAAATGCCCAATGCTGAACCACGCATTACGCATTTTGCGTCACGCATTCGCCACCTGGTACTGCAAACTGCCAACTGAAGACTGCCAACTGTAAAGGATTTCCCATGTCACGACCACTTGCCCTGCAACTCTACACCGTGCGCCATGCGCTGAGCCAGGATTTTGAAGCCACCGTGCGCCGGGTTGCCGCCCTGGGCTATGCCGGGGTTGAGCCGTTTAGCTTTGCGGGAACCACGCCCGCCGCTGCCGCCAGCCTGTTCCGTGAGTTGGGCCTGGCTGTGCCCAGCATGCATGTGCCCATGCCCACGGCGGGCCAGCCCTGGGACGCCCTCGACCACGCCGCCACCCTCGATTGCCCTTGCCTGGTGTCGGGGCGCGGGCCAGAGCATTTCACGACGCCCGAAGGCATTCAGCAGAGCTGCACCGCCTTCAACGCCGCCTACGCCCTGGCTCAGGCCCAGGGGCGGCGCTTTGCCATTCACAACCACTGGTGGGAATTCGAGCCTACCGCCGACGGGCGGCTGGTCTACGAAGTGATGCTAGAACAGCTCGACCCTGGGGTTGAGTTCGAGGTGGACATCTACTGGGTGAAAACTGCCGGGGCCGACCCGGCGGCGGTGCTGCGGCGGCTCGGCTCCCGCGCCCGCCTGCTGCATGTAAAGGATGGCCCGGCGGTGCAAAACGCGCCGATGCTGGCCGTCGGGTCGGGCACGGTGGACGTGCCGGGGGCGCTGGCGGCAGGCGCAGCGGCTGACTGGCTGATTGTGGAACTGGACGAGTTCGCCGGGGACATGTTCGACGCCGTGGCCCAGAGCTTCAACTACCTGGTGCAGGAGGGGTTAGGCCATGGCCGCACGCATTAGGGTCGGTGTGATCGGGTGCGGCGTCATCAGCGGCATCTACCTGAAGAACTGCCTGGCCTTCCCCAACCTGGAACTGATGGCCTGCGCCGACCTTGACGCCGAACGGGCCGCAGCTCGCGCCGCTGAGTTCGGCATTCGGGCATGCTCCATCGAGGCCCTGCTGGCCGATCCGTCCATCCAGCTCGTCATCAACCTCACCGTGCCTGCCGCCCATGCCGAGGTGAGCATGGCGGCGTTGCGGGCGGGCAAACACGTCTACTCCGAAAAGCCGCTGGCCACCACCAGGGCCGCTGGCCAGCGCATCCTGGCCCTGGCCCAGGAGCGGGGGTTGCTGGTGGGCTGTGCGCCGGACACATTTCTTGGGGCGGGGCTGCAAACCTGCCGCAGCCTGATTGACAGCGGTGCCATTGGTGAGCCGGTGGCGGCAACCGCCT
>JALONX010000460.1 GCA_025454695.1 Chloroflexaceae bacterium | reverse complement strand
AGCCCCTACCACCCCCACTGGGGCCTGACGCCCCAAACCCCCGCATGTAAGTCCAGTGGCACTGACACGCCAGTTGGCGGATGCCTCGCCTGTATCCAGGTGATTGGGGCCGTTATTCAGCCTGCAATCTGCCTTGTGCTTTGCACCGTTGTCTAATCTGCAATCTGCAATCTACAATCTACAATCTGCAATCTCCTACAGCGGCACAAACCCCTCCGCCCATAGCGACAGCGGCAGAAACGTGCGCCCGTTCCACTCACCAAACACATCCAGCGGGTGGCCGCCGCTGAGGGCTAGCAACTCCCAGGTTTTGCCGAAGTCGGCGGCGAGCGGGAGGGCTGCGCCGTTGTGGTCGCGCAGCAGCCAGCCGTCGCCCTGCCGCAAGGGCGTCATGCTCGCCAGGGCCAGCGGGTAGCGTTCCAGCCAGGGGTTGCGGGCGAGGGCCTGGGCGTAGCGGGCTATGGACTGTTCCAGCGGCATCGCTGGGAAGCGGGCCAGCGCTACTGGCGGTGCGTGCAGCTGTTTCACCAGGGCCCGTAGCGGCACAGTGCTGGGGAAAAAGACCAGCTCAGCATCAAGGGTGGTGCCGGGGATGTGGCTTACCTCCAGCCCCTGGTTGCCAACGCTGAATTTGAGGATCAGGGCGGGCTGGTCGCTGCCTGTGCCCCAGAGCCATGTGCGTTGGACGCGCAGGCGATCCTCGTCCTCTTCGCGTCGCCCAAGCACCAGCCACTGGTCGCGCTGGCCCGTGCCTGCCAGCAGTTCATCCTGGTTCAGGGTGAATCCAACAGCGGTTCGCACATCGGCCTGCTCTTCCGTCGAAAGACTGGCGAGGCGCTGGTAGCCTTCCAGCAGCAGGTGCATGCTGGCGAACTGTTCGAGCAGGCGGTTCTGCCAGCCGGAACCGCTGGCGGGCGTGCTGCCCATCTCCCGCAGCATGCGGGCCAGGCCAGGAGCCTGGGCATCCACCATGCGGGCGGCCAGCGTGTCGAAGGCGGCGGGGCTGCGGTTGGGCATGGTGGCCAGCCCCTGGCGCAGCTGGTCGCGCAGCCACTGGCTGGCTTCGGCCACTCCGGCGGCGACCTTTTTCTCGCGGGCGCTGCTGCTTTTGGCCACCCTGGCGGCCTGTTTTTTCTGCACCTCCGGGTCGGTTTCAGCCTGGGCCGCTTCGGCCTGCTTTTCACTACGGCGCTGGGCGTTTTTGGCCCGTGTTGCCAGCCAATCTTCTACCCAGGCGGGCGGCGCGGCGCTGGCAAAGGCGGCGGGCTGGGCGGCCAGCAGCAGCAGTAGGCCCAGGCCGTGTTTGCATGGGAACTTGCGGCTAGGGCAGGAACAGCGAAAGGCTGGCTCGGAGAGGTCAATCTGGGTGCGGTAGGGTTCTTTGCCGCTGCCCTGGCATTCACCCCAGGCCGCCGTGTCGTTCTGCCCAAGGTTCTGCCACGAGCGGCTGTTGGCCAGGCTCTTGCCCGCTTTGGCCGATGAGTCATCGGGGGCAAGGGCGAGTATCTGTTCGGAGGTGAGCGATGTGGGCATGCCGAGTTACGAGTTACGAGTTATGAGTTATGAGTTACAGATGCAGTATATCAAAAAATAGTAAAGGCAAGATGTTTCAGTATTTGAAACATCCTGCCCGGATTGTAGCAGAAGTTTGTGACAGTGGCTGTCAACTCAGAACCGAGAGACCAGAACCCAGAACCCAGAACCGTGTCGTGAAACGTAAAACGTAAAACGTGCTGAGTGACCTGCCGTTCTACTGCGACCATTGCATGGGTGCAGGCAGGGCATGCGCCACCTCCCGAATCGCCGCATCAGATGTCCCATGCGGGGGGGGGTGGGGCGTCAGGCCCCAACGGGGTTGTCAGGGGCTGGCCCCTACCCGCCCGCCGCGTAGGCGAACCCCACATATATCGGGCATTTCACACAACGGGAACTATGGGCTGACCATGGTTTCGCCCGCCGCGTAGGCGATACCAACATGTGCATGTCAAGGAACTGGGATGGCAGCGGAGTTGGTTCTCTGGGTGCAGGGCGCAGCGCCAACAAACCTGGCGCTGCGCCCCGCGTGTGCCTACCGCCGCACCAGCGGCAAGAACAGCCCTCGCCCCTCGAAGAGCAGTTCGTTGGAGCTGCCCCCGCCCGGCCCGCCGTTACTCGCCACGATGATGGCGTTGCGGGCCGCTTCGGCTCCGCTGATGCTGAAGCTGGCCTGGCTGCCGTTGATCACCGTGAGCTGGCGGGCCACCCCGTTCCAGCTCACCTGGGTGCCGTTGATAAAGCCGCTCCCGCTGAGCGTCACCGTCCAGCCGCCCGCCGCCGGGCTGAGGCTGAAGCTGGCCAGGGCGGGCAGGGGGTTGTCGCCCGGTGCGCCCACCGTAAAGCTGGCCGTGTTCGACTCCTGATCGTCGGGGTTGACGACGCGAATGCTGGCCTGGTTCGGCTCCAGCGTGTCGGCTCCGTTCACGCCCATGCGCAATTCGTTGGCGCTCACAAAGGTGGTCGGGCGGTCAAGGCCGTTCCATTGCGCCCGCGCCCCTTCCACAAAGTTGCTGCCCGTAATCACAATCGTGATCGGGTCGCCCGCACTGTCCACCGCGTTCACCGAACCAGGTGTAATGCTGGTGATCGCTGGCGGCGGATCTTCGCCGGGTGCGGCCACCACAAACGCCGCGCCATTGCTGCTGCCGCCGCCGGGCGATGGGTTGACCACCGTTACCGCCATGTCGCCAGGCTGGGCCATGTCGCTGCTGCTCACCTGCACCTGCAACGTGGTTGCATTCACAAAGCTAGTGTTGCGCTCGTTGCCATTCCACAGCACCTTCGAGCCGGGCAGGAAGTTGGCCCCCTTCACCGTGAGCGTGAGGCCGGGCGCTCCAGCGCTGGCACCGGCGGGCAGCAGTTCGCTGAGCGAGGGCACCGGGTTCTGGTTCGGCGGGCTGATGGTAAAGGTCAGCCCGTTGGAGCCGCCGCCGCCCGGCACAGGATTGATGACCTGCACGCCGGGTGTGCCTGCGTTCGCCAGCAGCGCCCCGCTGATGGTTGCCCGCAACTGGCTGTCGCTCACAAAGGTGGTGGGCAGGCTCTGGGCCGCGTTCCAGCGCACCACCGAGCCGGGCACAAAACCCTCGCCATGCACCAGCAGCGTCACATCGCCAGCGCCAGCCGGGGCTGAGGCTGGAGCCAGACTGGCGATAGCCGGGGTGGGATTGGCCAGCTGGAAGGCCTTCACCTCGTCGCTGTCCCTGATGGTGGCGTACATGGTGCGCCCGTCGGGGCTGAAGACGACCTGGCGCGGGCCGCCTAACCCGCCGATGGCCTGCACCCGCTTCAGGCTGCCGGTGGCCGCCCGTCGCTCGAAGATGGTGAGTGTGTTGCCGTTAAACGCGCTCACGGCCATCCAGCGTCCGTCACCGCCGATTGCCGCCGAACTGGCCCCGTCGAGGTTCCACGAGGCGCTGTTGGTCAGCGTCGCACGGTCGGTTAGTGTGCCATCGGTTGGGTTGCGCCCGTAGATCGTCAGCGCGTCCGAACTGTCGGCCACGGTGTAGAGGTAGTTGCCGTCGGGGCTGATGGCGCTGCGGATGAAGCCACCCGCGTTGGCACCGCCTTTGGTTTCTACATAGGTCAGCCTGCCGTTGTTGGCGTCGCGCTTAAAGACCAGCAGTTTGTTGCTGTTGTTGGCGGCCACATACACATGGCTGCCGTCGGGGCTGATGGTAATGCCGGTTGGCCCGTCCATTTCGGCATTGGTGACACGTTCGACAAAGGCTGGCCGATTGCCCGCCAGACATGGTGAACTGAAGTCGCGCCGCAGGCTGCCGCTTTCCTGGTTGCGGTTCAGCACCACCACGCTGTCGTCGTTGATGCCGCTCACGTACATGTGTCGTCCATCAGGGCTGAGCGCCAGACCCCAGGCCCCATCCAGGCCAGCCAGGTTGCTGCCCACGAGCGGCAGACAACCAATCGTGTCGCCGTTGGTTACGTTTTCGGCCAGGGTGAGAAAGCCGCTGTTCGGATTCCGTTCATACATCGCAATCGAGTCCGCATTAAAGCCCGTAACATACACCTGATTGCCATCAGCGCTCACCGCAACATTGCGTGCGCCGGCAATCGCCGAGCTGCTATTGCTGGCAAAGCGCACAAAATCGCCGTTGGTAAAGCGGTAGCTAATCACCCGCCCGCCCCCAGCGTCGGCGGCGTAAACGTTTTTGCCGTCTGGACTCACCGCCAGCCCGTAGAGCACAGCGCTGGCATCGGGCGTGTCTGCCGAGTCGCCAGTTGAGTCGAAGGGAGCAGGCGTGGGCACAGTGCCCTCGCATGTCAGCGTGTAGCTGACCTGGGGCCGGGTCGGGTCGCTGGTGTTGAGCGTCAGGGTGGCGCTGCGCAGGCCCGGCGCAGCAGGCGTGCATGAAAGGTCAACATCAATCGGTGGCTGGCCGTCGGGCAAATTCAGGTTGATGCCCGCGCCAAAGCCGAATTCGGCGGCGTTTGGCCCGCTCAACACCGGGGTGTTCACCGCCAGTGGAGCGTTGCCGCTTTCCTGAATCTTCAGCTTCACAATTTTGTTGCTGCCCACATCCACCTCGCCAAAGCTGATGGGGCCGGGTGCGGCGGGAATGGAGCTATAGCCCGGCGTGGGTGCGGCGGTGGCGTTACATGTGAGTCCATAGGTGAGGCTGGGTCTGGCCGGATCGTTGGTGCTGAAGCTGAGGCTGGCCGTGCGTGGGCCAGGGCTGCCGGTGGGGTTGCAGCTCAGGCTCAGGTTGGCGCTGTCGCCGGGCGCAATGTTGACCGGGAAGGCCGTCGCCAGGTTAAACTGGTCGGCGTTGGCTCCGCTCTTCACCCCGCCGCTCAGGGTGAGGGTGCTGCCGCCCACATTCTTCAACTCAACGTTCTTCACCTGGCCCTGCGTGCCCACCTGCACGTTGCCCAGGTCAATTGGGCCGGGCGGCAACGGCGTGGCGCTAAATCCCGACTGCGGCGCTTCAGTCTCAAACGCGCCCATGTCGCAGGCCCCACCTTTGGGGCGGCTGCCGTTGGTCTGGTCTTTGTTGTTCACCGGCGCGGCGGCGCATGCGGCGTTGTCGCCCCCGTCGGCGGCGGCGCTGCCGCCCAGCGGTTTCATCGTCAGCAACGTCTGAATCGGCCCGCCGTTAAACTTCGGTGCCTCCAGGTTGGCGTTGGCACTGCTTTTGTCACCAGCCTGGTTCAGCCCGCAGCTCGTGCCGCTGTCCAGGTTGTGCCCCTGCGACTGCACGCCAGGGCCAACGCAATTGCCGCCGAGTCCTGGCCCGTCGCTGCCATCCACAATCGTGTTTTTCAGCAGCACCACATCGGGGAAGCTGCTGGTTGGCTCCTGGGCGTAGATGTTGCCGCCTTCACTGAGCGCGGCATTTTTTGAAAAAGTGACGTTGATCGCACGGGTAAGCGGGCGAATATCGCTGCCCGATTGGGTGTTGAAATTGAACAGCCCGGCCCCTCGCCCGGTAGCGGCGTTTGCCACCACCGTTGCGTTGCTCATGGTTAGTTCGGCGCGGCGGTCGTTGGCAATGGCCCCGCCGTCGCCCACCACCGCATTCCCCAGCAG
>JALONX010000019.1 GCA_025454695.1 Chloroflexaceae bacterium | reverse complement strand
CGGTCTCCTCCCTCACATTGTCTGCCCAAAGGAGACCAGCACTTTTCACGGGCCGTACACGGATTAGTAGATGGACATTCACACATAAAACCATTGACGCCCCATCGCCGCCGTGCTACTATTGCCTCACGTCAACATGTTCAGAGGACAGACGAAGTGATAGCAACTGGCCACAATCTGGTTATCTGGCTGCTGCTTACCGAGCGGGCCATGCACTAGCCATGGCCTCAGTGTGCCCATTTTTTTCGTCCTGACGTTGTAAGATAGTTCTTTTGAGGCCATGGGAGTTGTTCCCATGGCCTTTTTCGTTTACCCGCGAGGTTCAAAATGTCACAGCAAGCGCTTGAGTCTTCTGCGCACGAGTTCCCCGACTCGCTCTGGCGCAATCGCGATTTTCTGCTGCTCTGGTTTGGACAAAGCATCTCGGTGATTGGCAATGAGATGACCCGTATCGCCTTTCCGGTGTTGTTTCTGGCGCTCACGGCTTCGCCAGCCCAGTCCGGGCTGCTGGGGGCGGTGCGTTTTCTGCCCTACATCCTGTTTGGGCTGCTGGCCGGTGCCCTGGTTGACCGTTGGGATCGCAAGCGTACCATGCAGGTGTGTGATCTGGCCTCGGCCCTGGTGGTGGGCAGTGTGCCGGTGGCGCTGCTGCTGGGCCATTTGAGCATCGTTCAGCTCTACATGGTGGTGTTTGTGGAGGGCACGCTGGCGCTCTTTTACAACCTGGCCAATGCCGCCAGTCTACCCCGGATTGTAGGCCGCAACCAGCTCGCCGATGCGTCGGCCCGCCAGCAGGTGAGCTTTTCCAGTGGTTCGGTGCTGGGGCCAGCGCTGTACGGGCTGCTGGCCGGGCTGGGCGGGGTGGCTCTGCCCTTCGTAGTGGATGCCGTTTCCTATCTGGTCTCGCTGCTGTCGCTGGCCTTTGTGCGCCGTTCGCTGCAAGAAACGCGGGAACACGCGCCCCGCCCCATGGTGCAGGAGGTGCGTGAAGGCGTGCTGTGGCTCTGGCAGCACCCGATTGTGCGTTTCCTGGCCCTGCTGGTGGGTGGACTCAACCTGGCCAGCGGCGGCTTTGCCCTGATTGTGCTGGTGATTGCCCAGAATGGCGGTGCGAGCGAGTTTGAAATCGGCCTGATTTTTGCAGCGGGCGGCCTGGGGGCGCTGGTGGGTGCGTTTCTGATTGGCCCGCTGCGCCGCCGCTTTGCCGTAGGCCCACTGCTGGTGGGGGCAACCTGGGTCTGGGCGCTTACCTGGCTGCCCTATGCGGTGGTAACGACGCCGCTCGCTCTAGCCACGGCCAACATGGTGGGTTTCGTGGTGGTCTCCATTCACAACAGCGTGCAATACAGCTACCGCCTGGGTCAGATTCCCGACCGGCTCCAGGGGCGGGTGAATGCCGTTTTTCGGCTGCTGCTGTTTGGCAGCATGTCGCTCGGCGTGGCTCTCACTGGCCTGCTGCTTCAGGCCCTTGGCCCGGTGCCCACCGTGCTGATTACCTTTGTGCCACAACTGGCCCTGGCCATAGTTGCCACCTTGCATCGCCCGTTTCGCACCGCTAGCGAGTAAATTGAGGCAATAGCGATGAGAGATTGGAGATTGTACAGCAGAGGTGCCGGTCTTCTGCCCGACATGCGCTGACACAACACATCACATTTGGTGATGAAGGTGCCGCTCTTCTCCCTCACCCCATCTGCGACGAGGAGATCGGCACCTGTTCACATATGGCTCGGCGGGACATCTGGTGGCGGAGGTGCCGGTCTCCTTGATGCGCAATGAGCACCACCTTTGCGCCCTTTGCGGCCCTTCGATACCTCCCCTTCGTCAAGCTCAGGAGCCGGACAGGCTTTGCGAGAGATTTGTGTTACTCCACCACTTCAATCGTACCCGTTCGGCCATCAAGCCTGATGCGCTGGCCAGTTTTGAGCCGTTCGGTGGCCTGGTGAACACCGACGACGGCGGGGATGCCGTATTCACGGGCGACCACCGAGCCGTGGGTCATCATCCCACCGACTTCGGTGACGAGTCCGCCTGCCACTAGAAACAGCGGCGTCCAAGCCGGGTCGGTGCCACGGCAAACCAGGATTTCGCCAGGGGCGAGCCTGGTGCTAGCCGGGTCGAAGACCACATGCACCACACCCTCCGCCACGCCGGGCGAAACCGGGCTACCACTGATCTGTTCGCCGCTGGTGGCCTGTGCGCTGAGTCCCTCGTAAAAGGCCCGCCCATCGCTGGCCAGCACACGGGGCACCTGCCCGCGCCGCCCTTCACGGGCATAGGCTGCCCGGCGCTCGGCGATGAGCGCCTGCCAGTCGCGCGGCTCGTTGCGGCTCAAGGCTTGCAACTCGGCGAAATCCAGAAAGGCCAGATCGTCGGGGCGCTGAAGTGTTCCGGCCTCGACAAATGCTGTCCCCGCTTCAAGCAGCGCAGCCCGGGCCAGGCCCATCAGGCGGATGATGAAAAATTTTGGGCTTTCTCGTGCGCCCAACAGGGTACGCACCCGCCATGCCGCCGCTCGCACCAGCTGTTCCTTAAACCAGCCGCCCCGTTGTTGGCGCACCAGCCGGGCCAGCTGCTCGATGGCGGCATAGGCAGCTTTGCGGCCCTGAGCAAACTGCACGTCAGGGGCAAACTCCGGCGCAATATGCAGGTAGCTTTGCAAGGTATGCATTACCGCTGTAGGCTCTTCTCGCCAGCGGGGCTGGCCAACGTCAATCTCGCCCAGGCCCCGCATGCCATAGCGTTCCATAAACAGGCCGATGGCCGCCTGGGCCGGGCCAGGTAATGCCCCTTGTAGATACTGTTGGGCAAGGTCACTGGCGCTGCATGTATCAAAAACCTGGGCCGACTCAGCATCATCACGGATGTGCGTGGCGGTGGCCCACAAGGCCAGATCCATCTCCGTGGTGACGTTGGCGGGCAGCCCCCGTGTGACTTCTAGCGCCAGGCTGCCCTGGTTGCCCGCCAGCCGATGAAGCAGGGCCAGCGACAGCATGCCTGGCCCAATCAGAGGCACAAAGTGGGGAATGAGCAACGGAAAGGCACTGGCAGTAAGCTCGCGCAGAAAGGTAACGATGTTTGTTAGCTGTCCAAAGCGGTCGGCGGCAGGGGCCAGCCGGGCTGTGCTGAGATAATCATCAATCACGGAATCGAAGGCGGCCCGGGCCGAGGTTGGATTAAGCAGGTTGCGCCCGATACGCAACGGCAGTGGCCGGGCAAAGTGAGCGATGCGGCGGATGGTGCTGAACTTCAGGCTGCCCTGGCCAGCCGCCAGCCGGGGGTCGGCCACCAGCGAGGCAATAATCTGCCCGACGCTCGGCTCGATGAAGCGTAGCACCACGCCGATCACCCGGTTGCCGACTGGGTTGCGGATGAGGTCGCTGAGCTTGATCCAGAGCCGTTCTCCGGCAGGCACGATGATGCGCTGTTCCGCTGGTGTGAGTCCAACCCCAAACAGCCTGCCACCACCAATAATCACATGTTGAATGGTGTCACGCCCAAGCGGGGTGATTGGCCCCACCAGCCCCTGCACTGCGCCAAACGAAAACCAGACCTTCAGCGGGTTGGGCGAATATTCTGGCACGGGAAAAAGCGAGGTGATGGCTCGTGATTGCAGCAGGTAGAGCTTCTCGCCCGCGATGGCCCATTCAATATCCTGCGCCGTGCCATACTCCCGCTGCACCCGCTGGCCGAGCGCGGCCAGCTGTTTGAGCTGAACTTCCGTCAACGTTTGCCGCGTGTTGTTCGGAAGGGCTATCGTTTCTACACCGCCGCTGCGTTTGCTGCGGGTGGCCATCTGCTTGCTGCCCAGGGCCACATGGAAAATCTCGCCGCTGAGCGTGTCTACCACAAAGCGGTCTGGTTCCACCTGTCCTGAAACCAGCGCTTCACCAAGCCCAAAAGTTGCCTCGATCACTGTTTCGCTGAGCAGCCCGCTAAGCGGATTGGCCGTAAACAGCACGCCGGAAACCTCGCTCTGCACCATCAGCTGCACCACCACTGCCAGGGATGCATCGTGGTGGGCAATGGCGTTGCGCATGCGGTAGCCAATCGCCCGCGCCGTCCACAGGCTCGACCAGCAATCAACTACCGCTGTTAGCAGTGCCTCGGCACCGACCATGTTGAGATAGCTATCTTGCTGCCCGGCGAAGGAAAGATCGGGCAAATCTTCAGCTGTGGCCGACGAACGCACCGCCACCGCTTCCTCGCCCAGCTCGGCATAGGAGGCGCGGATAGCCTGTTCAAGCTCGCTCGGCATTGTGCCCGCCACAAAGGCTGCCCGAATGGTGGCCGAAGCTGCTTCGAGTTGGCCCGCATCGTCGGGCGTGACTCCCGCAATGGCTGCAGTAATCACGTCCGTCAGGCGGTTACCGTCAACAAACTGGCGATAGGCAGCGGTTGCAACGATAAAGCCCGGCGGCACCGGGAAACCAGCACGGGTGAGTCGGGCCAGGTTAGTGCCCTTGCCACCAGCCGTTGGCAGATCAGCGGTTGGCGCAGTGAAAGGGAGAATGAGCATAAGCATCGGTGTGTTGCCATGTGAAATTATGGAAACCGCTTGCGGGCGGCAACGGTCTACGGGGGTACATGGCACTGTAACGGTGAACGAGCTGGAGGATTTATAGTACTACGCAGTGGGGGCGGAGTCAAGAGATTTGTATGAAAAGCAAAGGGGAAATGTGGAGCGTGCATCTAGAACGGGTGTCGTTCTTACAACTTCTCGACGGTAGGAGTTGCCTCGCCCAGCGCAAACGCCACCGCCTGCTTAAAGCTCATTGCCCGGCCCGCAGCCCATGCAGCCGCCAGGGGCGGGTCGCTGCATGCTACGTGGCCCTGGGCCATGCTGTCGTCATACAGCGCGTAGGCCACGGGAGTGCGGGGCTGGCCGATCGTTTCGTGCAGCGACTCGGCGGCTCCCCACAGGTGGGCCGCCCGTTCGGGCTGGCCCTGCTGCTGGGCAAGGTGGGCCAGTCCTTTCAGGCAGAGGACGCCTAAGGTTTTATAATTAATCTGTGAGCAGATCAAAAGACTTTCTCGGTACTGCGTCGCCGCCCGCTCGTCATCGCCTTGCAGGTCAGCGACCAGCGCCAGGGCGTTGAGTGATTCTGCGGTTCCTCGTTGATCGTGGAGTTGCTGCCGAATGGTTAAACTCTCCTCGATAAGCTTTGCGGGGCGCTCATGCTCCCCTGTACAAATTAGGGCGAATGCAAGACTGCGTAGTACGTCGGCTGTGGTTGCAGGCGATTTGATTTCGCGTGCAAGCATTAAGCTCTCCTCAAGCAGCTGGAGCGCACGCTTGCTGTTGCCCTGAGCAGTAGCAGCTTCACCTAGGTTGAGTATGAAGTTGGCAATGAAGTGAGTATTGCCTACCCGTCGCGCAAGGGGCAAACCCTCCTCAGTCCACGTTGTAGCACGTTGCCAATCGCCCTGTGCAAGCGCTACACCGCCGAGGTTCCCCAGAGTTGTAATAATCGAGTGCAAATTTCCCAGAGTTCTGTTCAGCGACAAAGCCTCTTCAAGGAGTGTTACTGCATGCTGGTAGTTATCTTGAAGCAAGGCGAGAACACCAAGATTGTTAAGCAAGCTTGCAACAGTTTGCCAGTCGTTTTGCTGCCGTGCCAGGGCCAGTCCTTCTTCAAACAGCGCTGTCGCACGCTGATTGTCACCCTGGCTGCCATGTAAGGTGCCTGCAAGTTTCAGCGCCTGAGAGCGGAGTGATGTTGGTATGTTGTCAATGTCCTGAGCTAAAAGCGTCTCAAACCATCCGCCCCCCTCAGCGAAATAGCCGCGGATAAGCCAGAAACGCGCGAGTGATGCCGCCAGGCGTAACCCTAGTTCAGTCTCCCCAGTGGCCAAAGACCAGCGCAGGGCAGTTCGCAGATTGCTGAACTCCTGCTCAAGCCGTTCCAGCCACTCCTGCTGGTCAGGGCCTTTCATTCCGTGTTCAGCCTGTTCTGCCAATGTCAGGTAGTAGTGGGCATGCTGCCGGGCGATGACCGCCAGTTCACCCTTTGTTTCTAATTGCATCTGGCCGTAGGCCCGAATTGTTTCCAGCAGGTAATAGCGTACCCCGCCGGTTCCCGTCATTTCGATGCTGACGAGTGACTTGTCAACCAGGTGAGCCAGCAGGTCTAACACGCCGTTGGCGGCAACCGTACCGCTCGCTGTCACGGCTTCCGCCGCTTCCAGCGTCCAGCCCCCGGCAAACACCGCCAGGCGGGCAAAGAGCTGTTGTTCGTCCTGGTTGAGCAGACTATAGCTCCAATCCAGCGTGGCCCGTAGGGTCTGGTGACGGGGGGCACGGGTGCGTTCGCCGTGCGTTAGCAGCCCCAGCATGTGGTCAAGGCGGGCTGCCAGTTGCTCGATGGTGAGCAGCCCGACTCGGGCCGCCGCCAGCTCAATCGCCAGGGGAATACCGTCCAGGCGTTGGCAGATTTCGGCGACCCAGCGCCCGTTGTGTGCGGTGAGTGTAAAGCTCGGCTGCTGCACCTGCGCCCGTTCCACAAACAGGCGCACTGCCTCATAGGCTCCCAGGGCTTCCACTGGTGGGGCGGCTTGCGCATCGGGCAGGGCCAGGCCGGGCACCCGCCAGGGGTGTTCGCCCCGCACCCGCAGGGCTTCCCGGCTGGTGGCCAGGAGGTGGAGGCGTGGACATGCACTCAACAGGTGAGCCACCAGCTGAGCGCACGTCTCTACGAGATGTTCACAGTTGTCGAGCAGCAGCAACAGGTGCTTCTCCTGCAGTGAGTCCACCAGGGTGGTGAGCATATCGCTGCCGGGCGCTTCGCGTACCTCTAGCACGCTGGCCAGGGCCTGGGGCACGAGCGCGGGGTCGCTCAGGGCGCTTAACTCAACCAGCCAGACCCCGGCAGGGTAGCGGCCCACCAGCTGCTCGGCCACATGTAGGGCCAGGCGCGTTTTGCCGTTGCCGCCCGTGCCGGTGAGCGTCACCAGGCGCTGGGTCGTCACCAACTCGATCACGGTGGCACATTCCCGTTCGCGGCCAATGAAGCTAGTTAACTGGGCGGGCAGGTTGTGGGTGCGGGGCGCTGCTGGAGCGGCAGATTGGCTGGTGGGGGTGGCCACTGGGGTAAAGCTGCCGTTGGCAATCGTGCGGTACAGTGCTTGCACCTGCGGATCTGGTTCGGCGTCGAGTTCCTGGCGTAGGGCCTCCACCAGGCGCTGATACTGGCGCAGCGCCTGGTGCGCCTGTCCCCTGCTGGCGTAGAGGCGCATCAGGCCAACATGGGCCTCCTCCTGGGCCAGGTCAATGGCCAGCACCTGCTGATAGGCGCTGGTGGCGTCGTGCAGGAGGCCCTGGGCCGCCAGCAGTTCGGCATGTTCCACCAGCAGGCCCAGACGGAGGTCGCGCAGGCGCTCGTGGTGGCTCACCACCCACTCCTCGTAGCGGTCTTCCGGGAGGAGATCGCCGGTGTAGCACGCCAGGGCAGCGGCGTAGCGTTCGAGGGTACTGCTGTGGCGGGCCTCAGCTGCCGCTGTCTCAAAAGCGACCGCGTCCACCACTATATGGCCGTCGCGGCACAGCAGGAGCTGGTCGCCATCGAAACAGAGGAAGCGTCCGCTGGTGTGCGGATCGAGGGCGGCCCGAGCGGCATGGAGCGTGACATAGAGGGTGTTGGCGGCAGCGGCGGGGTCGCTGTCGGGCCAGAGGGCTTCCAGCAGCTGCTCGCGGTGGAGGCGGTGGCTTGGCGCAAGCGCTAGTAGTTTGATAATCGCCTTTGCTTTGCGCCGTCGCCAGGCAGCCTCAGCGATAGGTTCCCCGCCGAGGGACACCCGAAAGCCGCCCAGCAGGTAGATGCTGAGCAGCGGTGCTGTCAAGGTCGTTTGGCTGTGGGAAGGTTGAGCGTCGCTGGGCGAGGAGAGGTGGTGTTGTAAACTCATTAACCCTCTTGGCTATGTGTAGCACTCCGTATACAACACTGGCACAGGCCTCGGCCACCAGTAGGGAACTATGGACTTTGCAAAGCCTTTACTTGTTTAACTGCTATTATACCTGGAATCGCTTTCACAAACTAGCTGCATTTTCCCCGCTTTACAATCCTCAAGGTCGTACTCCGTCACTTCTTGTGCGGTTGGTATCGTCTAAAACTTTATGTTTACCATAGTTGGTACCCCTGAATCTACTGCTTGACCATGTGCTGCCCCAGCCGCTCTTTGCTTGCCTGGAAAAATTCGCCCTGTTGTAAGGCCGTTTGTAAGACTGGTGTAAGACCGGCCCGCTATGCTGGTTCCACAACGACAAACAATTGCAACAACGGAGGGCCAGCATGAGCCAACCAATGGTTTCACGGGGGTTTCGCGGTCGGCAACGGTCGGTGGAGGCCAACCTCCCACCGGGCCAGTACCTCACCAATGATTTCCCGGTGCTATCGGCGGGGCCAACCCCCCGCACCCAGCTGGCGAAGTGGGATTTCACCATTGTTGGCACGACGCTGGTGCAGCCGAAGCGCTGGACATGGGATGAATTCCAGGCTTTACCACGGGTTACTATCCAGGCCGACATCCACTGCGTCACCAGATGGTCGAAGCTAGGAACTCGTTGGGAAGGGGTAGCCCTCGACACGCTGCTGGCCCGAGTGCAGCACCAGGCCCGCTTCGTCATTGCTTACTGCGACGGCGGCTACAGCACCAACCTGCCTCTGAACGAGGTGCTGGGCGGCAAAGCCTGGGTGGTAGACAGCTACGAGGGCGCACCCCTCGCGCCGGAGCACGGTGGGCCTGCCCGGCTGCTGGTGCCCCACCGCTACTTCTGGAAGAGCACCAAGTGGGTGCGGGGCCTGGAACTGAGCGTGGACGACCGCCCTGGTTTCTGGGAGTCGCTTGGCTACCACAACGACGGTGACCCCTGGCGCGAGCAGCGCTACCAGGGCGACTGACTTAAACGATGAACAATGAACGATGAATGATGAGCGATGAAGGGGGCGGGTATGGCGAACAGGCTAGTTTCTCCCATAGTCTGGCAGCGGGCCACGGTGATAGAGACGGTGCGCGAGACGCCGCAGGCCCGGAGTCTGATGTTGGCCCTGCCGCACTGGCAGCGCCACCGGGCCGGTCAACATGTGGAGGTGCGACTCACGGTGGAGGATGGCTACCAGGCCCAGCGCAGCTACTCGATTGCCTCGCCGCCAGAAGCGCCCTACCTCATGTTGACGGTTGAACGCATCGCTGAGGGCGAAGTCTCGCCCTACCTGGTGGATGTGGTGCAGGAAGGTGACCAGCTGGAGGTACGGGGGCCGATTGGCGGCTATTTCACGTGGCAGGCCAGCCAGAGTGGGCCGTTGTTGCTGGTGGCTGGCGGCTCGGGCATTGTGCCGCTGATGGCTATGGCCCGCCACCATGCCCTTGCTGGCAGCACCACGCCCGCCCACCTGCTCTACTCGGCTCGTCAGGTAGACAACATCATCTACCACGCCGAACTTGAGCAGCTGGCGACTGAAGATCAGGCTTTCGCTGTCTTCTACACGCTGACTCGTGGCGCACCGCCGGGCTGGGCAGGCTTCCAACGCCGGATTGACCTGGACATGCTGGAAGACGTGGGCTGGCCACCAGCGCAACATCCGTTGATCTATATTTGTGGGCCAACCCCGCTGGTTGAAGCCGTGGCTACCATGGCTTTGCACCTGGGTCACGCGCAGGGCCGCATCAAGACCGAACGCTTTGGCCCAACCGGAGGATCGTGATGGACGCAAGCCGTCGTCTCGATGGCAACGCCGCCGCCGGTCTGCTACGCGAAATCTTCTGTTGGGAGATGACCAGTGCAGCCGTGACCTGCGGGAACTGCGGTGCAACCAACGCGGTAGGTGCGCTCATCATCTACGCCAGCCCCATGGGCACAGTGCTGCGCTGCCCAGCCTGCGAACAACCGCTCGTTCGGGTAGTACGCACCAGCAACGATTACTGGCTTGACATCAGCGGCGCACGTTGCATCCAGGTCACCCCCGACACCGCCGCCACCTGAGCGTTTTGCCCCTCGAAATGTTTCTTCCGCGCACAAGGGCGTGTGCCACACCATAGTGATACTGCACGCAGAAAGGAGGTGCCCGCGAGTATTGTTCAGGCCGCCTACTCAGTGCATTTTTAACCATCCGTCTGGGTTTGCTGAGCGCTAAACTTGCCTGCTAATGGGGAGTTCGGCAATCGCACATCCAAACTCCAAACTTCAAAATGTGTGAGTGCGGTTCCCGTTCGCGTCGTTGTGATTGACACAGGTATGATCAGAAAGGAGTCTCTCAATGTTCCGCAGCATGTTCGCTAAACGGCTGGGCTGGCTCGGGGCCACCCTGTTGATTCCCGTCGCCCTGAGTGCCTGTTCACCAGCGGCCTTCATACAGCCCGAGGCGCTGGCTGAGTCTTCCAATCAGCCCCAGCAGGTCAACAACGCCCCCGTACCCCCGGCGGCACCCGCTGCCCCCCAGGCAACGGCAGCGCCCGCCGCCGCCAATCCCGCCTCGCTTGATCTGACCAGGGATGCGCCATTCTCCGGTCTTGAGTACAAGGCCGCGCCGGAGCCGATCCGGGCTGATGTGCCGATTGTCGTCAACCAACCGGCCCCGAGCGATGTCAACCCGCTGTTGCTTGGCCCCGTGAAGCTGCTGAAGTCGGCGACGATTAACGAAAACGAGGGCACCGCCACCCTGCCGCTGCGCCAGGGGCGCATGGCCAACGGCGATCTGGTCTGGTACATCATCACCGACACCAGCGACCAGGGCATTTCGGACTTGATGGGGGTGAACTACGCGCCCAAGCTGGCCTACGCCGATGTGGGGCGCGGTGTGCGCCGGGCCACCCTCGACGGCGACGGCACGACGATCTTTGAGAAGGGCAAGGTAGACTTCGCACCGAAGTGGAACCTGGTGCCTGGCGATGCCCCCAACTTCTTCCCACCCAAGAGCGTCCAGCCAGGATCAGTTGGCGACAACGACTACACACCGCTGTTCCGCCTCACCAACGGGCGCACCGATGTGGTGTACAACGCGCCAGTGCTGGCCTATGGCGTGAGCGCCGATGCCCTGAACGCCATGTGCAACGGCAAACCCAACCTGGACATTGTGCATGACAAGGTAACCCGCATCTGCCCCCGCGACGGCACCGTGACCATTAAGCTGACCCTTGGCTACTCTTTTGCCAAGCCAGTCTGGTATGCCAGTTTCGACTCGAACGTGGACGTTGCGGCCACACTGGAGCGGGCCACGCTCACCCCGGCCTACAACGACCTGGCCAACAAACTGCAGGACAACTCGGTTGGTGAGAGCGAGGAGCGCCTGCTGATTACCATCAACGGCGGCACGGGCGTCAACAACCCGGATCGGCAGGGTCTCAACAGCGCCATCTCGGATGGGCGCGACCCGATCAACGTCTTCGGCGGTATCCCCACCGTGAACCTCGACTACAGCCCGCTGTGGCGGCTGATGTTGGGCAAGTGGAGTCAGGAAGCCATTGACAAGGGCTATCGCACCCGCATCATTGACCTCTTCCAGGTTCACCAATATGAGACCCGTGGCTACTATACCTCGCCAGACGGTGGTCGGGTAGACTTCTCCGGCATCGTGGTGAACTGCCCAATCTTCATGCGCTTCAACTAGTGGTGGCTTCGTGGGGCAGAGCAGAGAGTGGTAGCACCGCTCTTTCCCTCGCCCCCCGTGCGGGAGGGTTAGCGAGCCGTAAGCTCGCTAACCCTCTTTTGTACGGTGTAAACACATCAGGGGCGCAGTGGTTCATTGGGTGGGCGATCCCAGGGCGGGCCGTGCTTGAATTGCTGGCGCAGAAACTCAACAAAGACACGGACTTTCTGGGGCACATATTTGCGCGACGGGTAGAGCAGCCAGGCCGCCGCGTCGTCGAGGGCGGCTGTCACGCTGTAGGCGGGAAAGAGATCAACTAGCTCGCCGCTGCGCAGTTCCCGGCCCACCATCCAGCGGGCCTGCAGGGTGATGCCCATGCCCGCCAGCGCACATTGCTTCAGGGCCATAGCGTTGGAGGTGTGCAGCACGCCGTCAAGGGCAATATCGCTGGTCTGGCCCTGCGGATCGGTGAACTTCCATGTGCTGCGGCTAAAGCCGGGCAACGCCAGCAGCAGGCAGCGGTGTTGGGCTAGCTCTGCCGGGCTTTTGGGCTGGCCGTGGGCACGCAGGTAGGCGGGCGTGGCTACCACCCGCGCCTCCATGGGGCAAAGCTTGTGGGCAATCAGGGTCGAGTCGTGCAGCGGGCCAATGCGGATGGCCACATCCAGCTGTTCAGTCACCATATCCAGCGGTGCGTCCGTCAGCACCAGTTCAAAGTGCAGCTCAGGGTATTGGCGGGCAAATATGGGAATGAGCGGGGTGAGATTCAGTTCGGCAAAACTGACTGGGCAGGCCACCCGCAGCACGCCCCGTGGCCGTTCATGCAGGTCGGCAGCGGCGAGCTGGGCTTTGCGCAGTTCGTCAACCAGCGGCTCGACCCGTTCAAAGTAGATCATCCCCGCTTCGGTGGGCTGAAGCGAACGGGTGGTGCGGTGAAACAGGCGCAACTTCAGTTCGCGTTCCAACCCCGCAATGGCCCGCGACACTGTGGTGGGGTCAACATTCCGGTCGTTGGCGACGGCGGTGAAGCTGCGCTTGCGTACCGTTTCAACAAACATTGCCAGTGATTCTATGTCCATTGCTGCATTATACGCATAAATATTATGCAGTTCAAGGTCTTTAATAATGGCTTTGCAGGTGCTACAGTAACAACAACCCGTCCGAAGGTGACGGACAAAGCTAAACAGGAGCAACCCATGAACGTCGAGCATGCAACGGTATTTGTGACAGGCGCGAATCGTGGCATTGGCCAGGCCTTGATTGCGGAATTGCAGCAGCGCGGGGTGCGGCGCATCTACGCAGCCAGCCGCCAGCCCCAGGCCCTGGCCGGTATGACCAGCGAACTGGTGGTGCCGATTACGCTCGACATCACCAATCGGCAGCAGGTGCAGGCAGCAGTGGCCCGCGCAAGCGACACGACGATGCTGATTAACAATGCGGGTGCGCTGGCTTTTGGCAGCTTGCTCGATAGCCCGCTTGAGCTGATTGTGCGCGACATGGACACCAACTACTACGGTACGCTGCACATGGTGCGAGCCTTCGCGCCCGTCATCGCTCAGAACGGTGGCGGTGCCATTGTCAACCTGCTCACGATGGCCTCGCTGGCGAGCGCACCTGCCATTGGTGGCTACAGCGCCTCGAAGGCGGCGGCCTACTCGCTGACCCAGGCCATTCGTGCCAACCTGCGTGGCAAAGGCATTGCTGTTCACGGCGTCTACCCCGGCGCGGTAGACACGGAGATGATTGCCGCTATGCAGATGCCCAAAACCAGCCCGGCTCAGGTCGCGCAGGCCATTTTGGAAGGCGTCGCCAACGGCGTTGAGGACATCTACCCCGATGGCATGGCGCAGCAGCTGGTGCAACTGTGGCGACAGGATCCGAACCAGCTAGCGGCACAACTCGCTGCTCTGTGATGATAAGCACGTGTAATGTTGAGGAGACACAAAACCATGCAGACGATAGCATTTCTTGGCGCTGGGGCCATGGGGTCACGGGTTGCCCACAACCTGCTGGCGGCAGGCTACCCCGTGCGGGTCTACAACCGTTCAACCGAACCGCTTGCGGCGCTTGAGGCTGCCGGGGCAACCATTGCGGCCACGCCCCGGGCCGCCGCCACAGGGGCCGATGTGGTGATCAGCATGGTGCGCGATGATGAGGCATCACGGGTGGTGTGGCTTGATGCTGAAACCGGGGCCTTGGGCGGCCTTCGGGCGGGAGCCGTGGCGATTGAGGCGAGTACGCTGACGCCGGAGTGGGTAACTGAGCTTGCCGAAACGGTGCGGGCAACCGGGGCAGCCTTTGTGGAAGCGCCCGTGCTTGGCACGCGGCCCCAAGCCGAAGCGCGGCAGCTGATTGTGCTGGCAGGTGGCGAAGCCGCTGATCTGGCGCGGGTGCAGGAGGTGCTACAAGCCAGCGCCAGCGCGGTGCATCACATGGGTGCGGTGGGCACAGCGGCCACCATGAAGCTGGCCGTCAACACGCTCTACGGGGTGCAGGTGGCCATCTGGGCCGAAGTGTTGAATTTGCTTGAACGGGGCGGCCTGCCTGCGGCTCGGGCAGTGGCGGTGCTGAACACCTTGCCAACCACCAGCCCGGCCATGCAGGGTGCGGGAAATATGATGGCAGCGGGCAACTACGCGCCGATGTTTCCAATCGAACTGGTAGATAAAGATTTCGGCTATGCCCAGGCCCTGGCCCGCGCCCTTGGCGCAACCACACCCACCCTGGATGTGGTGCGTACACTGTATGCCCAGGCCAACGCAACGGGCTACGGCAATGACAATATTGTCGGCATCAAAAAGCTGTTTGGTTGAAGCTGCGTGAAAGCGTTTGGCGCTGGTGAGTCTACGCCAAACGCTTTCACGCACTCGGTTTCCAATCTCCAATCCCCACCCGTATCAGCGCAACAAATCGCGCAGGGCCGGTTCAAGCATGGGGTATTTGAACTGGTAGCCCAGAGCAAGCGCTTTGGTTGGGGCCACCCGCTGGCCCTCGGTCACCAGGTCGGCCATTTCGCCCAGGGCCAGGCGCAGGCTAAAACCCGGCACTGGCAGCCACGAGGGCGAATGCATCACCCGCCCAAGGATCATGCTGAAGTCGCGGTTGGTGTGGGCCTCCGGGGCCACCGCGTTGATCGGCCCGCTAACGTCGCTGTTTTCGAGGGCAAACAGAATCAGGCCCACTTCGTCGTCAGGGTGAATCCACGACATCCACTGGGTGCCCGGCAGCACTGGCCCGCCGGTGCGCATACGGAAGGGGATGATCAGCTGGGCCAGCGCCCCGGCCTCCGTGTCGAGCACGACGCCCGTGCGCATGCTGACGCGGCGCACATCTGCCGCTTCCACGCGGGCCGCTTCGGCTTCCCATTCCACACAGATCTGGGCCAGAAAATCCTTGCCCGGCGGTGAGTCCTCGTCCAGCACCCGGTCGTCGCTGAAGCCGTAGTAGCCCACGCCAGAAGCGCAGACCAGCACGGTGGGCCTGGTGGTGGCGGCGAGGATGGCGTTGGCAATGCCCCGCGTGCCGACCACGCGGCTGTCGCGGATGCGAGCCTTTTTTTCGGGCGTCCAGCGTTCGCCCAGCAAACCAGTAGAAATCGGGTCGCCCGCCAGGTGAACCACGGCGTGAGCGCCATCAATCGCGCTGAACCACGGCCCCTGCGTTTCCGGTTTCCAGGTCACGTATTCAGCGGCTTCAGGAATGGTTTGTTTCGCGCGAACTGGGTCGCGGCTAAACACCACAATCTGGTAACCCCGTCTAGCGAGTTCGGTGCAAAGCCGGGTGCCGATTGCGCCCGTCGCGCCGGTTACAACAATGCGTTTTGTGTCAGTCATAGAATTTTCAGGTTACAAATTACGAGTTACGAATTACGAGGGTCGAATTACGAGGGTCGAGTTACGAATAAACGGCGTTCATTATGCGCGTCTAGCATATGCTTTCTGCCCCGGTCACCGGTCTACGGTCGCCGGTCTAAACTTCTTCGCAAACCAGCCGCCGATACTGCCCGCACTGCCGATGCTCAGGATGCTGCCCGCGCTGCCGATGCTGAGAATGCTGCCCGCGCTGCCGATGCTGAGAATGCTGCCCGCGCTGCCGATGCTACGAATATTCCCCTGTTCAGCAGCCCGTTTTTTGGCCATCGGTTCGCTCCTTATGCACAGGCACCACATCATATTCCATGATACACGAAGATACGTTATGGGAAGGAGAGCTTCAAGAATAGCAGGATATAGCTTCTTCACCACGGAGATGGCCCGAGGGAAAGTGCTGAGAAAGAGCGAGCATGTTATAATTTGCACGTCGTCACCGATTGCCCTCATGTCCTTCGTTTTCATGTGGTTTGTATGAACGAAATTGCCTTTCTTGAACAGCTTGTCCGCATCCCCTCGCTGTCGCGGCAGGAAGCTGCCGTGGCCGCATTTCTGGTGGAGCAGATGGCGGGCCTGGGCTTTGAATCCTTTGTTGATGGTGCGGGCAACGCTGTGGGCATGGTGGGCGAAAGCGGGCCGCTGGTGGTGCTGCTGGGCCATATTGACACTGTGGCCGGTGAGGTGCCGGTGCGCTTTGAGGATGGCAAGCTCTACGGGCGGGGCAGCGTAGATGCAAAGGGGCCATTTGCAACCTTCGTCTGTGCGGCGGCCCGGGCGCAGCGGGCGGGCACCCTGCGCTGCCGGGTGGTGCTGGTGGGCGCGGTGGAAGAAGAAGCCGCCAGCTCCAAAGGCGCCCATTTTGTGGTAGACAACTATCAGCCCCAATTTTGTGTCATTGGCGAACCAAGCGGCTGGGATCGGGTGACGCTGGGTTACAAGGGGCGGCTGCTGGTGCATTACCGCCGTGAACAGCCCGCCGCCCACAGCGCGGGCGAGTTGCGGGCCGCGCCCGAGGCGCTGGTGGATTTCTGGAACCAGGTGCAACGCCACGCCAACCATGTCAACACAGGCCGCGAGAAGATCTTCGAGCAGCTTAGCCCCAGCCTGCGCCGGGTGGCAAGCGGCGGCGACGGCCTGCACGATTGGGCCGAGGCCACCATCGGCCTGCGCCTGCCCGAAGGCATTGCCCCCGAAACCCTGGCTGAGCAGTTGCGGGTCACGGCGGGCGACGCGAGTCTCACCTTTGAGGGCGGCTGCCTGGCCTTTCGCAGCCCGCGCACCACGCCGCTGGTCAGCGCCTTTGTGCGGGCCATTCGTGGCGCTGGCGGCCAGCCGGGCTTTCTGCACAAAACGGGCACCGCCGACATGAACGTGGTTGGCCCGGCCTGGGGCTGCCCCATCGTCGCCTACGGCCCTGGCGACTCGCGCCTCGACCATACGCCCGACGAACATATTGAACTGGCCGAATACGAACAGGCCATCGCCGTGCTGGCGCAGGTGCTGGGCGAGCTGAAGTGACCGGAGACCGGAGACGGGAGCATTGACGATTGACGATTGACGATTGACGTTGCCCGTAAGGGCGGCGCGAAGCGCTTTTGACGATTGACGATTGCCTGGTTTACGCAGCACGCAGTACGCAGTACGCAGCACGCAGTACGCGGACTGAAGTCCGCACTACGTTTCACGTTTCACGTTTCACGTTTCACATTTTACGTTTTACGTTTTACGTTTTACGCATTACAAGTTGGTTCTCGGTTCTTGGTTCTTGGTTCAAGCTTCACGCTTTTGCATTTTATACCCACCCGTGCTACTATTGCGGCCAGCAAATTGAAAAAAACGTCACAAGCATTGCGCTTGTGTGGCAGGGAGCCTGGAGGAAGCAACAGGCTTAATCGGGGGAAGTCCGGTGCAAAACCGGCGCAGACCACGCTGCTGTAAACCGTTCGATTTTAGATTTTAGATTTTAGATTTTGGATTGCGACACGTGTAATCCAAAATCCAAAATCCAAAATCCAAAATGGAATCTGGTGAGCCAGAATGCCCATCCCTGCTGTTCGCCGTTCACGCCCGCGCTGGAAAGGGGGTGAGGCAGGCAGGCATTTTTGTGCCGCTGCATACCCCTTCCACATGTTCTGTGGGAGGGTTTTTTGTGCCATATTCTTTTGCCACAGAGGGCACCGAGAAGTATGAAGTATGAAGTATGAACACCAGTGAACACGATAAGCTTCATATTTCATACAAACGGTTCTTGGTTCTTGGTTCTTGGTTTTTACATCTCTGTGCCCTCTGTGTCCTCTGTGGCAAAAAATGAGCTGTATCTCATTTCAAAGAAAGGAGTCGGCCATGCGCCGTGTGATACTTGCCCTGGCCCTGCTGCTGGGGTTGATGAGCAGCCTGGTGTTGCCCTACACTGCCGTAGCTCAATCGAACGAGAGCGCTGCTGCTGAAGCCGCCCTGAACTGGATGCGGAGCCAGCAGCAGCCCGACGGCAGCTTCCCTGGTTTTGGGCCTGGTGAAACCGCCGACGCCGTGCTGGCCTTCGCCGCCGCCGGGGTTGACCCGAACGGCATAATCAACAATGGCAATTCGCCCGTGTCGTACCTTGGGAATCAGGCCGGGAGCTATGCCACCCGCTCGGTGGGTGCTGCCTCGAAGCTGACGCTGGCGGTGGTGGCGGCGGGCAAAAGTCCGGTCGGCTTCGGCGGCGTGAATCTGCCCGCGCTGATCGGCCAGAGCTATAACGCCAGCACTGGCCAGTATGGGGCCGATGTGTTCAGCCATAGTCTGGCCCTGCTGGCCATTCGCAGCATGGGCGCAACGCCGCCGGAAGCCGCTGTGAACCGGCTGGTGAGCCTGCAACTGGCCGACGGCGGCTGGAGCTTTGATGGCACGGCGGCCAGCGGCAGCGACACCAACACCACCGCCCTGGCCATGCAAGCGCTGTCGAGTGTGGGCAATCAGGGCCGCTCCATCAGCCTGTCGTTGGGCTACCTGAGCCGCACCCAGAATAGCGATGGCGGCTTTGCCTACCAGGCCGGCGGTGACAGCGACGCCAATTCCACCGCCCTGGTGCGGCAAGCGATTGCTGCCGCCAATGTGCTGGACAATGCCGAATGGAACAAGGCCGGGGGTACACCGCTGAGCGCTCTGCTGGCGCTGCAAAACAGCAGCGGTGCCTTCCGCTACCAGCAGGCCGTGGCCGATGATAATGGCCTGGCGACCTACCAGGCTGTGCCGGGCCTGCTGGCAAAACCGTTGCCGGTGGTGACGACAAACGTGCCTGAAGCCCAGGCGGCCATCGCCCCGGCTCCGGCCCCCACTGCCCCCACCACACCAGCCCCGGTTCGGCTGCCCACCACTGGCGGGGCAGACTCACCAGCGCTGCCCCTGGCCCTGCTGGCGCTAGCGTTGCTGGCGGGCGGCTTCGTGTTGCGGCGCGGACGTGGAAGACGCTAGAACGTGCGGGTGGCAAGATAGACAGGGTGACAGGGTCATCTTGTCATCTTGTCATCTGTCAATTGCATGCAGAAATTAAGCTTAATCCTGCTCGCCCTCGTCCTGGCCGTTGGACTCATCCAGCCGGGGCAGGCCCAGGAGAGCAACCGGGCCGGGCTGGTGGTGCGCTATGGCGATGGTAGCGTGCAAACGGCATGTGTGCGCTTTCCCGAAGAGCAGATCACCGGGCTGGACATGCTGGCCCGTTCGGGCATTCCCTACATCGCTCAGCAGGGCGGCATTGGCGCGGCGGTCTGCAAAATCGGCAACGAGGGCTGCGACTACCCGGCGGAAGACTGTTTTTGCAAGCGCGACGGCCCCCGCTCGATCTTTTGGTCGTACCATACGCTGGTTGAGGGGAGTTGGCGTTTTTCCAACCTGGGGGCGGCGAATGTGCTGGAAGGCCGCGC
>JALONX010000459.1 GCA_025454695.1 Chloroflexaceae bacterium | reverse complement strand
CCCCTGACCAGGCAGCAGCAGAGCAACTGCTTGCGGCAGCCGGAACATGAGCAGGGCCGCATCTACGTCGTCCGTGTCATCTGCGGACTTTATGTTCAGACTCAATTGGCACATTGCTCAGGCCGTGGCCGCCCGAGCGGTCGCAATTGACGCTCACCCCCCCTGATGCTACAATGCGCAGGTTATGAACATGCTTAGCGGTAAACACATCATTCTCGGTGTGAGCGGAAGCATTGCCGCCTACAAGGTTTGTGAACTGGCCCGCAACCTGACGCTGGAAGGCGCACTGGTTGACGTGATTATGACTGAGGCCGCTGAGCACTTTGTGGGTAAGGCGACGTTTCAGGCGCTCACGGGCCGCCCGGTGTTGAACGACATGTGGGCGCTGCCCGAGGATGGCGTGGTGGGCCACGTGGCCCTTGGGGTGCATGCCGATCTGGTGGTGATTGCCCCGGCAACCGCCAACACGCTGGCCCGTATTGCTGCTGGCGTGTGCGACGACCTGCTGACGACAACGGTGCTGGTGACACAAGCTCCAGTGCTATGCGCCCCCGCGATGAACCCCCAGATGTACGCCGCTGCAGCGACACAGGAGAATATCGCTACCTTACGACGACGGGGCTTTACGGTGTTGGAACCAGAGGTGGGCCGCATGGCCGAACCGATGACGGGCAAAGGCCGCTTGCCGGAACCAGCCACGCTGGAAGGCGAGATTCGGGCTTTGCTGGGGCGCACGGGCGGGCCGTTGCGAGGCCGTAAGTTGGTGATCACCGCTGGCGGCACGCAGGAGCCGATTGACCCGGTGCGCTACATCGGCAACCGCTCATCGGGCCAGATGGGCTATGGCCTGGCCACGGTGGCCCGCGACATGGGCGCCCTTGTGACCTTGATCAGCGGGCCAGTGGCGCTTACCCCGCCGCCTGCCGTTTCCACCGTTGCGGTGGGCACAGCCATGCAGATGCGCGAGGCCGTGCAGCAGGCTTGCGCCGACGCTGACATGCTGATTATGAACGCCGCTGTGGCCGACTTCCGCCCGGCGGCTGCCGCTGAGGCCAAAATCAAAAAGGATGGCGACGGCGGCATGACGTTGCATCTCGTTCAGAATCCTGATATTCTCGGTATTGGCCAATGCTCAGAGCAAGTTGGCCCGTAAAGGTTTACACCTTATCGTGGCGAATGATGCTGTCAGCAGCATTGGCCAGCCCGAGATAGCCCTAACTGTTCTTGATAGTGAGGGTGGAACGCAGCGACTGCCGCAGCAGCCTAAGGCTGAAGCAGCCGCCGCACTGTTGGAAGTGATTGTAAGCTATTTCGAGCGTTGGCAGGCAAGCGCCAGGTTCGCCTGACCTGCACGTACTATACTATGGCAACTGACCAGCACCAGACAGCGACGGACGATTCCTTAGTGGGCCGCCCGGTGGAACCGCCACCGCCGCCCGTAGAACAAAGCCAGGGCGCACAAACCCAGGGCGCACAAACCCAGGTGGGCCAGGTGATCCAGGAGTTGAGCCGCATCACCCGGCGGCTTCCCTTGGCCACCACGCGCCGCCGTCCCCACCCGCGCCACGGGGCCATGCCCTCCCGTGAACGACTCACGTCGCTGCTTGAGGCCCTGGGTGATACCACCCATCCCGACCATAGCGGAGCGGTGGATGAACTGGTTGAGATTGGCGCAGGGGTGGTGCCACAATTAAATGATGTGGTGACGAACCAGCGCAGCAACTGGCTGGCCGTCTACCGGGCGACCGATGCCCTTGGCCGCATTGGCGATGGTCGGGCCACCGGGGCACTTATTCAGGCTTTGCAGCACGCCAACAGCAACGTGCGCTGGAACGCGGTGCGGGCGCTGACGCTGGTGGGCGATGTGCGGGCGTTGCTGGAGCTGCGCAAAGTGGCTCAACACGACCATGGCAAAACCAGTTGGGGCGAATCGGTTGGTGGGGCGGCCCAGAGCGCGCTCGATCAAATCCGCACCCGCAGTGTGTGGGGCCAGAGCCTGGAGTTAGTGAAGACCGCCGTTAGTTCTGTATTGATGATACTGGCCCTTATTCTGGCTTTCAGTGCCGTTTCGACATTGCGCAATGAGCTGGACACGATTGGCCGGGGTTCACCAGACACGCTTGCTGCCGCACCCCAGACACGCCCAACGCAACCAGCCCAGGCGGCCACCGCAGCACCAACCGTCGCGCCGACTGTCCAGCCCACCGCCGCGCCCGAAGCTATTGGCTCGGTGTTGCAGGGGGCCAACGTGCGCCCGTTGCCAAACACCAGCAACGATCCGATTGGGCGGCTCTCGCAGGGCGATGAGATTATCTTTCTAGCTCGTTCGGCGGATGGGCAGTGGTACCGGGTGCGGCTGGGCAATCGCCGCTCCGATGTTTCCAATATTCGTAACCCTGATGGTAGTGGTACAGGTTGGGTGAGCGCTGGCCTGGTGGATCCGCCGAGTGGCACGCTGCCAGTGGAAAACACCACAGCAGCCCCAGCAACCACCACCACGCCCCGCCCATGAGGCACGAAGCCGGTTCTCTGGTGAAGGAAACAAGACGAACGACGAATGCTGTGGGTATACCGCCCCGCGCGTTCGTCGCTCGTTTTTTGATTCTGGCTGTGGTTGCGCTGGCGGGTGCCTTGCTCATCGCGCTTCTGTACCAGGTTCCCGCTCGCCATGTGATTGACCTCGGTGGCTACGACGCCGCCTATAGCCAGGGCTTTCACGAGTCGCAACGCAGTAGTGATCCTGGCACGCCCCCACCCTACCTGACGGACTCAGATGGCAGCGCCCGCTGGACGCGGGGCAGTTCGTCCATTTTGCTGCCCCAGGCTGGCTTGCCCGCCGAGATAACCCTGCGGCTGCGGGGCTGGCGGCCAGCGGGCCAGGCTCCACCCCGCGTTTCCATCCTGCTGAATGGCGAGCAAAATCTGGGGGATTTTCAAACTACTGGCGAGTGGGAGACACATAGCTTTGCCATCACCGGCGGGTTGCTGAAGGCGACCGATATTTTTGTTGAAATTCGCAGCGAGACTGCCCAGCTGCCGGACGACGGGCGCGAGGTGGGCGTGCTGCTCGACACGGCCACCTTCCAGGTCGCTCCCAGCGGACTTACCACGCCCTACCCGGCCCAGCTGCTCTACGGCGCACTGGCCGCCATGCTGCTGTTTCTGCTGACGCAACCGGCAACACGGCCCGCAGCAGATGTGCGCAAGGCACGTTCCTATCTGGTTCTGGGTTCTGGGTTCCTAGTTCTTTCTGTTTTGTTCCTCTTTCTCTACCGGCTGCAACCGCCGCTCTACCCCTACCCATTGCGCACCCTCCTGCCGGGCCTGGTGTTGCTGCTGGCGGCGGCGCTGGCTCTGCGTGATGGCCCGGCGCTGCTAGCCCGCTGGCCCGTGCTGTTGCGGGCTGTGCTGCCGCTGACGCTGCTGCTGTGGGCGGGGGCGGTGCTGCTGGCAGCCCAGGATCATGTTACGCTGTCGGTGCCAGGGGTGGAAAAAGATTTTCGCGTTTTTGCCGGGCGCTCGAACCAGCTCTGGGGCGCGTTTCAGCCCAATGGCGAATACACCGCCGCGAACGACGGGGTGTTTCGGGCCGATGGCTTCTACAACCTGGGCTACCCGCTGCTGCTCTGGCTGGTGCGCCCGCTTACGGAAAATAACCCGTTTCTGGCCGCTCGACTCATTTCTGCGGTGAGCGGGGCGCTGTTTCTGCTGGCGGGCTACATGCTGGCGCGGGCGCTGCTGCCCCGCCCGTGGGCGCTGCTGGCGCTGTTGCTGCTGGCGCTGAGTCCACTGGTGGTGCAGTATGGCCTGTACCTCGGCACCGACATGCCCTTTGCCGCCCTGCTGACGCTAGCGCTGGCGCTGCTGCTGCGGGCGACGACGGAAAACCCAACGCACAATGCAGAGGCGCAGAGACGCAGAGCCGCAGAGGAAAAAGCGGTAGAACCGAGCGTCACTCGTCACTCGTCACTCGTCACTCGTCACTCGTCACTCGTTTTCCTGTCTGGCCTTGCCGCAGGTGGGGCGTTTCTGGTGCGGCACCTGGGGCTGGTGCTGCTGCTGTGGGGAGTGTTGCTCCTGGCGCTGGTGGCCTGGCGGCGGCGGCAGGGCTGGGGCGCGGCCACATGGCGGCTGCTGGCGGCCTACGGGCTGGGCTTTGTGCTGGTGGCCTCGCCCCAACTCATCGTCAACACCATGCAAACGGGGCAACCCCTGTTTAACCAGCAGGCTAAAAATGTCTGGTTTGCGGTGTATGGCGGGATAGACTGGGGCCGCTGGGAGCAGGCCCCCGACTCGATCCCGTTGGCCGAGGTGGTGCTGCGCGACCCGGCCCGCTTCGTTGGCAGCTGGTGGCATAATCTGGTTGGCTTTTTGGGAACTGGCGGCGAGGACACCAGCGAATTTGGCCGGGCGATTCAGCTGCGGCTGCTGGGCTGGCCCGCCAACTGGCTGGCATTGGCCGGGCTGCTAGCCTGGCTCGGCATAGCTGCAAAGAGATTAGTAATTGGAGATTGGAGATTACGGCAGGCGGATAATACGGGGCAATGCTCAATGCTCAATGCTCAATGCTCAATGCTGTTCTTCCTCGCCCTCTACGTGCTGGCGGTGAGCATGGCCTTCGCGCTGCCGCGCTTCTTTCTGCCGCTGGTGCCCATCTATGCCCTCGCCGCCGCCTGGCTCGTTCAAGTTATGAGTAACGAGTTACGAGTGACGAGTTTCCGGTCACTCGTTACTCGTTACTCGTTACTCGCTACTTTCATTCTTGTTGTGGTACTATGGGGCGGCTTTGGCGTGGGGCGGGGCTATGTGTTGCAAAACCAGCCCGCCGATGAAGTCGCCGCGGTGCGGCTGGTAGCCGCCCATGTGCAGCCGGGGCAGCGCCTGGTCTCCGAGCTTGACCCACGGGTGCCGCTGGATAAATATTCGGCCATGGCCCACATGGTGCTGCCTATGCCCCCCGCCGCCGACATGGGCGCGGCGCTAGCCCAGGCCCGGCAGCAGGGCGCGACCTACCTGCTGTGGGACGGCGGGCAGGGCGAACCGCCGCTGGCGAGTCCGTCGTCGGCGCTGGTGGGCACGGCGGGCCGCTTCGGGCTGTATCGGCTGGAAGGGCAGTAGGAAGCAGTTGGCAGTTGGCAGTTGGCAGTTTGAAAGCATCTTGTCATTGCTAGCCCCGGTCTCCGGTCTCCGGTCTCCGGTCACTCGTAACTCGTAACTCGTAACTCGTAATTCGTCACTCGCTATGGCTTCTTCCAAAATACTCGCAACAACGCAGGCAACGCGGCAGCGACAAGCCGTGGCGGTTTCACGCTTCCGGCTCTCGCCCGCCATGCTGGCGCTGGGGGCGCTGCTGCTGCTGGGCCTGGTGCTGCGGCTCTGGTTTATCGGCATCAACCCGATTGACCCGCGCTTTTCCACCGCCGACGACGGCGACTACTACCAGCGTGCCCTGCGCTTTGCGGTCACCGGCCAGTATATTGACGATTTCTGGCTTATCCGCCCGCCGCTGCATGTCTTCTTTTTTGCCGCCATCATCCGGGTGGGGCTGCTGCTGGGCGACCCGCTGCTAGCCCTGCCGCTGGTGCGGGGCGTGCAGGTGGCGCTGAGCCTGCTGGTGGTGGTGCTGGGCTACGACATGGCCCGGCGGCTCTTCAACCGGCGGGCGGGGCTAGTTTTCGCGGGCGTGCTGGCGCTCTGGTTCCCCCTGGTAGAGATGCCTGCGCTTTTTATGAGCGAGCCGATCTTCTTCTACCTGCTGCTGGCCCACATGTGGCTGCTGGTGCTCTGGCGCGACCAGCGGCGCTGGTGGCAACTGGCCCTGGCCGGGCTGTTGCTCGGCATGGCCGCCCTCACCCGCTCGCCCGCCCTCTACGCAGTGGCCTTTGTGCTGGCGTTTGTCTCGGGCACATGGTGGCTCGATTGGAGACGGGAGACGGGAGACGGAAGACGGGAGACCGGAGACGGCGAAGCCAGTTGGCAGTTGGCAGTTGGCAATTGGCGTGCTCACGCAGTACGCAGTACGCAGTACGCAGTACAGAGTACGCTCGTCTTCCTGGTGGCGTTTGCCCTCGTCGTTGGGCCGTGGACGTATCGCAACTACACGCTCTACAACCGGCTGATTCTGGTGGATACGCTGGGGCCGGTGAATCTGTGGCTCTCGCTACTGCCGGAGCGGATTGACGGCGGGCGCACCTTTTTGATGGATATTCCCCAGGCCGAGCGCTCCGATTGGGCCTCGGAACAGGTGCGCCAGATTCTGGCCCAGAACGGCCCCTTCTGGCTGGTGCGCAACTTCTGGCCCCATTTTCAGCATATCTGGAAAGCCCAGTTTGTGGAAGACTTTTTTGTAAAGGGTAGCTCCTATGGCCGCCCGTTGCGTGAGTCGTTGCCGCTGGGCCTGTTGAGCGATGTCATGTGGTTTGGGATTGTGGCCCTGGGGCTGGTGGGCCTTACGCGGCCCTGGCGCGAAGGGGCGTTTCGCCTGGTGGCCCTCGGCTGGATCGGCTACACCGTTCTGATTGTCGGCATTATGCATGTGGAGCCGCGCTACCTGTTGCCGATCTGGCTGATGCTGGCGCTCTACGCTGCCAAAGTTATTGGCGATTGGCGATTAGAGAGGAAAGCGATACAAATCTCCAATCTCAGATCGCCAATCTCAAATCTCCTTGCGCTTGGGCTTGTGCTGGCCTTCTGCTGGCTGGTGTTCAGCTA